>NZ_NPJL01000011.1:0-202555 GCF_002251325.1 Prevotella sp. P4-67 | reverse complement strand
GCAACCTCTATCCACCTTCCCACAACTTCCGCCCACCTCCCCATGGTCTCTTGTCACCTTCCCGCATCCTCCATCCATCTTTCGCCACTCCCTATCCACCTTCCTCCAGAAGCTGGTGACCTCGGCACCTGTGGAGGGTATCTTGGCGAGCGTGGAGGGTACCTTGGCGAGCGTGGAGGGCGTCCCGGTGAGCGTGGAGGGTACCTCTGCGAGAGCCGTGATGACCCTCGCTGACGCCGTAGATTTTTCCGTCGCGAAGGAGGTCATTTTCTGCCACGATTTTTGCCACCGCGGCGCGCCGGAGAGTATTGTCAAAACATCTGGAGGTCAAAGTAAAACAGAGTTCGTGGCGTGCAATGCAGAAATCGTGATGTGCAATACAGAAATCGGGTTGTGCAACGCGGAAATCATAGTTCGCAACGACCGTTTCAGACCCTGAAATCAGCATGAAGTTCATCGCCGCGATTTATGCCATACCGACGGGGCAGGAGGAGGTCATCTCGCGCCCCGCCGTAATGCCCTCGTTGCCCGTGCTGATAGTCGCCCAAGTGGGCTTTGTCATGGCGAGAAGCGCCGCAATCCTTAAAAAAATCAAAAAAACACCTATATAATAAGGTATAAGCGATTTTTTTGTCTACTTTTGCGCTTCAAATAACAAATATGATTTACTATGCACGAGAATTTGGTGATTGTAGAGAGCCCCGCAAAGGCTAAAACCATAGAGAAGTTTCTTGGCAAGGACTACAAGGTCATGTCAAGTTTCGGCCACATACGTGACCTGAAAAAGAAGACGCTCTCCATCAACGAGAAGACGATGGAGCCCGATTACGAGATACCCGAGGAGAAACGCAAGTTGGTGAGCGAGCTCAAGAAGCAGGTCAAGGAGGCACAGCGCGTGTGGTTGGCATCCGATGAAGACCGCGAGGGAGAGGCCATCAGTTGGCATCTGTGTGAGGTGTTGGGCCTGGACAAGGACAATACCAACCGCATCGTATTCCACGAGATTACCCCCACCGCCATCCTTGATGCCATCGAGCATCCCCGTCATCTCGACATGAACCTCGTCAATGCCCAGCAGGCACGACGAGTGCTCGACCGACTCGTGGGATTCAAGCTCTCGCCCGTATTGTGGCGCAAGGTGAAGCCCGCATTGTCTGCCGGACGCGTGCAGAGCGTGGCTGTAAGACTCATCGTTGAGCGCGAGCGCGAGATACAGGCCTTCGTGAGCGAGCCCTACTATCGCGTGAGCGCCGTCTTCACCGTGCCCCAGGCCGAAGGCCACATCGCCGAGGTCAAAGCCGAGCTCGACAAGCGCTTTGCCACCCGCGAAGAGGCTGTAGCATTCCTGGAGCGCTGCCGCAAGGCCCAGTTTACCGTCGGTTCGGTAAGCAAGAAGCCGCTCAAGCGTATGCCCGCACCTCCCTTCACTACCTCTACGCTGCAGCAGGAGGCCGCCCGCAAGCTGGGATATACCGTGACCCAGACCATGATGGTGGCGCAGCATCTCTACGAGAACGGACGAATCACCTACATGCGTACCGACAGCGTAAACCTGTCCAAACTCGCTCTGGCAGCCAGCCGCGACGCCATCACCCAGCTCTGGGGAGCCGAGTACAGCCACACCCGCAACTTCCACACCCACAGCAAGGGCGCGCAGGAAGCCCACGAGGCCATACGTCCTACCTATATATCGGAGCAGACCATCGAGGGCACCGTGCAGGAGCGCCGCCTCTACGACCTGATATGGAAGCGCACCGTGGCATCGCAGATGGCTGAGTCGGAGATAGAAAAGACGGTAGTGACGATAGACATCGACGGACAGGAGGAGAAGTTCATCGCCGACGGCGAGGTGGTTACCTTCGACGGATTCCTCAAGGTCTATCACGAGTCTACCGACGACGAGAACCAGGACAATGAAGGCGGCAACACTCTGCCCGCCCTCAGCGCCGGAGACCTTCTGGAACGCAAGACAATCACATCGACAGAGAAATATTCACAAGGCCCCGTGAGATATACCGAGGCCAGCCTGGTCAAGAAGCTCGAAGAACTGGGCATAGGACGACCCTCTACCTACGCGCCGACCATCTCTACCATCCAGCAGCGTGAGTATGTGGTCAAGGGAGACAAGGCGGGCGAAGAGCGGCAGTACGTGACCGACACGCTGAGCGCCAGCCGCATCGTATCGAAGACCCGCACCGAGGTGGCAGGCAAGGAGAAGGGCAAGCTGCTGCCCACCGACATCGGTACCGTGGTCAACGACTTCCTGATGGAGCACTTCCCCGAGATTATGGACTACAACTTCACCGCCAAGGTGGAGAGCCAGTTTGACCAGATAGCCGAAGGCCACGAAGAGTGGACCAGTATGATGCACAATTTCGACCACGACTTCGAGCCCACCGTGCGCAAGGTGATGAACGCCCGCTCGGAGCATAAGGCAGGTGAGCGCGAACTGGGTGTAGACCCTCTTTCCCATCGTCCGGTATTCGTCAAGATAGGACGCTTTGGCCCTGTAGTGCAGATAGGCAGCGCCGACGACGAGGTGAAGCCACGCTTTGCGCAGCTGCCGTCGGGCAAGAGCATCGAGACCATCACCCTCGACGAGGCTCTCGAGCTGTTCCGTCTGCCCCGCAATATCGGCGAGTACGAAGGAGACATCGTCACCATCGGCTCAGGTCGTTTCGGTCCCTACGTTCAGCATGACGGCAAGTATGTATCACTGCCTAAAGAGATGGATCCGATGACAGTAACGCTCGCCGATGCCATCAAGCTCATCGCCGAGAAGCGCGAGCAGGAGCGCCAGCGCCACATCAAGTCGTTTGAAGAAGATTCCACGATGCAGGTGCTCAATGGCCGCTTCGGTCCCTATATCACCTGCGACGGCAAAAACTATCGTCTGCCGAAGAGCCTGCATGAGCGCGCCGCCCAACTTACCTACGCCGAGTGCAAGGAAATCGTAGACAAAGCCCCCGAACCCAAAGCACGCCGCAAGAAATGACCCCCACGCGTATTATTCTTATAGGATATATGGGCGCGGGCAAGACCACGCTTGGCAATGCGCTTGCCCGCGACATGGGGATGAGGTTCTACGACCTCGACTGGTATATCGAGAGCCGTATGCACCACACCGTCAAGGAAATCTTTGACGAGCGCGGCGAGGAAGGGTTCCGCCGCATCGAGCACAATATGCTCCACGAGGTGGCAGAGTTTGAGGACGTCATCATCAGTTGTGGCGGCGGCACTCCCTGCTTCTTCGACAACATGGACTACCTCAACCGCCAGGGCGCAACGGTCTATCTCAAGGCGTCGCCAGACGTGCTGTACAAGCATCTGAGCATGGGACACACCGTGAGACCATTGCTGCTCAACAAAACGCCCGAAGAGGTGCGCCAGTACATAACCCGCCAGCTCGCCGAGCGCGAACCCTACTACACCAAAGCCCACTATACCATCGACGTAAGCGTCATGGACGATTTTAAGAAGATACATTTTACCACCCAACAACTAAAAAACGAACTTGGAATATGAAGAAATGGAGCATCGAAGACTCTCGCGAGATGTATAACATCAAAGGCTGGGGAGCTTCTTACTTTGACATCAACGAGGAAGGCAACGTCAGCGTCTCTCCCTGTAAGGATGAAGCCCAGATAGACTTGCGCGAGATTGTAGATGAGCTGTCGCTGCGCGACGTGACGCCCCCGCTGCTGCTCAGATTCCCCGATATCCTCGACAACCGTATCGAGAAGACCGCCAACTGCTTCAAGCGGGCGGCTGAGGAGTATGAGTACAAGGCACAGAACTTTATTATCTATCCCATCAAGGTCAACCAGATGCAGCCGGTGGTCGAGGAAATCATCTCGCACGGCCGCAAGTTCAATCTGGGACTTGAGGCGGGTTCCAAGCCCGAGCTCCACGCCGTGATAGCCGTGCAGTGCCAGAGCGACTCGCTCATCATCTGCAACGGATACAAGGACCAGAGCTACATCGAGTTGGCTCTGCTGGCCCAGAAGATGGGAAAGCGCATCTTTATCGTTGTCGAGAAGCTCAACGAGCTTGACATCATCGCCCGCGCAGCCAAGAAGCTCAACGTGAAGCCTAACCTGGGCATACGCATCAAGCTCGCATCGAGCGGTTCGGGCAAATGGGCCGAGAGCGGAGGCGATGCGTCGAAGTTCGGACTTACCAGTTCGGAGCTCCTCGACGCCCTGCGCATCCTTGATGAGAAGGGGCTGCACGACAGTCTTCGTCTTATCCACTTCCACATTGGCAGCCAGATTACCAAGATACGACGTATACAGACCGCGCTGCGTGAGGCGGCTCAGTTCTACATCAACCTCCACAAGATGGGGTACAACGTGGATTTCGTCGACTGTGGCGGCGGACTGGGAGTGGACTACGACGGCACCCGCTCGGCCAACAGCGAGAGCTCGGTCAACTACTCTATCCAGGAGTATGTCAACGACTGTGTCTATACCTTCGTCGACGCAGCCAACAAGAACGACATAGCCCATCCCAACATCATCACCGAGAGCGGCCGGTCGCTGACGGCACACCACTCGGTACTGGTTATCGACGTGCTCGAGACCGCCAGCCTGCCCGAGATGCCCGAGGAGTTTGAGGCCAAGGACTCCGACCACCAGCTGGTCAAGGACCTCTACGAGATATGGGACAACCTCAACTCCAAGAATATGCTCGAAGACTGGCATGATGCCGAGCAGATACGCGACGAGGCCCTCGAGCTCTTCTCTCATGGCATCGTAGACCTCAAGACCCGTGCCGAGATTGAGAGCATGTACTGGAGCGTATGCCATGAAATCAATACGCTCTCCAAGCAGATGAAGCACGTGCCCGAAGAGCTGCGCAATATCGACAAGCTGCTCGCTGACAAGTATTTCTGCAACTTCTCGCTGTTCCAGAGCCTCCCCGACTCGTGGGCCATCGACCAGCTGTTCCCCATAATGCCCATTCAGCGCCTTACCGAACGGCCTACGCGCAACGCAACCCTGCAGGATATCACCTGCGACTCGGATGGCAAGATAGCCAACTTCGTCAAGGAGGGCCACCTCTCTCATGTGCTGCCCCTCCATGCCTTGCGCCGCAACGAGCCTTACTACCTCGGCGTCTTCCTTGTGGGTGCCTATCAGGAGATACTCGGCGACATGCACAACCTCTTTGGCGACACCAACGCCGTGCACGTCAGCGTCAAGGACGGTCACTACCACATCGACCAGATTATCGATGGCGAGACCGTCGAGGAGGTGCTCGACTACGTGCAGTACAACCCGAAGAAGCTGGTGCGCCAGCTCGAGATTTGGGTGACCAAGAGCGTCAAGAACGGTAAAATCTCGCTCGAGGAGGGCAAGGAGTTCCTGTCCAACTATCGCTCTGGACTTTATGGATATACCTATCTGGAATAAATGATGAAAGACAACAAAACAGCAATAACGGTGGTCAAGGTCGGCGGTGCCGTGGTCGAAGACGCCACGGCGCTCAGCCGTCTGCTCACCGACTTTGCCGCCATCCCGGGCCGCAAGATTCTGGTGCATGGCGGCGGGCGTCGCGCTACCAAGGTAGCCGAGGCGCTGGGCATCAAGACGACTATGGTGGGCGGCCGACGCATCACCGACGCAGCCATGCTCGAAGTGGTCACGATGGTCTATGGCGGACTGGTCAACAAGAATATCGTGGCAGGACTGCAAGCCGTAGGCGTCAATGCCATCGGCCTCACTGGCGCCGATGCCAATATCATCCGTGCCCATAAGCGTCCGGTCAAGGACGGCGTCGACTATGGCTTCGTAGGCGATGTCGATGCTGCCGACGGTCAGATGATAGCCCGGCTGGTCGAGTCGGGAGTCACCCCAGTGGTGGCGCCACTCACCCACGACGGCCAAGGCCATATCCTCAATACCAATGCCGACACCATCGCCAAGACGGTGGCTTGCGCGGTGGCCCGCGACTACGAGGTCACGCTCGTCTACGCCTTCGAGAAGCGCGGCGTGCTGAGCAACCCCGACGACGACAACAGCGTGATACCCACCATCACCCGCGCTGACTTCGATAGATACGTGGCCGATGGCGTGATAGCCGGCGGCATGATTCCCAAGGTAGAGAATGCGCTCGCAGCCATCGACGAGGGCGTCGCCAGGGTAGTCATCACCCAAGCCGATGCCATCGACGGCCAACAGGGAACAATTATCCGTTAAGTGTTAAAATCGAAAAAATATCCCCATAACTGTAACTTTAGTTTCCAACAAACGTCTTATTAATAGAGCAACGATGAAGATTATCAGTTTTCGCGACGATATACTCCCCCTGAAGAATATGCTTTTCAGAGTGGCGCTCCGCATTACGCTTGACAAGGCCGAAGCGGAGGATATCGTGCAGGAAACGATGATTAAGGTGTGGAACAGACGCGACACGTGGAGCGAGATAGAGTCTATAGAGGCTTTCTGTACTACCATCTGCAAGAACCTTGCGTTGGATTACATACGAAAGAGCTCCCACCTCAGCGATTCCACCCCCGATTTGCCGGAAGACAAGGCCGACAGCGCGTCGACTCCCGATGAGAGAGCGGCGCAAAGCGACAGAGTCGAGCTGGTTCATCGCCTGGTCAATGCTCTTCCCGACAAGCAGCGTATGTGTATGCAGCTGCGCGATTTTGAAGGGAAAACGTACAAGGAAATTGCTCGCATGATGGAGATAAGCGAGGAACAGGTCAAGGTGAATATCTTCCGAGCCCGCCAGACCATCAAGCAGAAATTTAATGATTTTGACAATTATGGACTATAACTATATCAAACAATTGCTGGAGCGCTACTGGGCGTGTGAGACTACGGTCGAAGAAGAAAGCATTCTCAAGGCTTTCTTCAGTCAGAAGTCTGTACCTGCCGAGCTGGCCAAGTACCAGGCACTCTTCGTCTACGAGGCCACCGAGCCCAAGACCGACGTGCTGGGCGACGACTTCGACGCCCGTATGCTCGCCATGACCGAAGAGCCCAAGCAGGTCAAGGCCCGCGTCATTACCATGACCCAGCGGTTGAGACCTCTCTTCAAGGCAGCTGCCGTGGTGGCCATCATCCTCACGTTGAGCAACGCCTTCCAGATGTCGTTTGACAACAATGGTCCTGTTATCGGCAGCGGAGCCACCAACTACAACCGCATCCAGCAGATGCACTCGGTGGCAAGAGCCGACTCGGCTGTGCTCGACACTATGCCGCAGTCCAACGTGCAGCCTTCCGAGGTCTGTACAACGCCGATTATGAAAAGATAATTTCTATGCTTTCTCTATAAAATCATGTTTAGTAAAACAAAAGAATGAAACTGTGAAGTTTCTATTTTCTCTCAAATTTTTCATAACATACTAACGTAGAAAAGGGATGCCGCTCACTGAGTGGCATCCCTTGTTTATTTGGGTTACTCGCAGGGTGGGCCTTTACAGACACACCTTGCGGGTTACGGTACCTCTGTTGGTATAAACGCTCACGACATATATTCCATGGGGCAGGCTGTTCAGGTCGGCCTGGTTTGCCTTTCCGCTCCATACGGTGGCTCCGGTGGTCGAGGCTACGCTCAGCCTTACCACGCTGACGCCCTCGGCGGTGCTTACGCTTACCACGCCCTCGCGGCAGCTTATGGTTGCTCCCGCAGCCGATGCCTCCGTTGTGATTTCATCCACTCCTGTGGCATCCACCACGCTTATTTCGCGGTAGTAGTTGGCCAGTCCGTCGGCACCCACATACGAGCCGCTCTCCGACTTATACTCCACCATAGGCATATAGGTGCCTACAGCCACGGTGGGGGTGTAGTTGAAGTTGAAGGTCACGTCATCACCGGCCTTTCCATTGGTGATGCGCTTCATCAATACGAGTTCGCCGCCGGTATTGGTAAACTGGCGCAGACGCAGATAGACATAGTTGGAATAGTCTTTATTAAGGTGTACCACCAGTTGGCCGGCAGATTTCTTGCCGGGCGAGAGCACGTTGTCGAGCTTCATGCTCTTCACCTTAATCGCCAGTTCGCTGTTGGGGGCTATGGTGACAGTGGTCTTCACTTCGGGCTGGGCGATGGTGAGCGCCTTGCCGTTCTCGCCGACGGCTGTCACGGCGAGTGTATAGGTGCCGGCGTCGATGTTGAGATAGCGTCCCAGTGTGAAGGTCTTCTCTTCGCCCTGTTTGAAGGTATAGTCGGTCTGACGCAGCACGTAGCTATGCTCGGGGTCATTGACATCCTGCAGACGGGTTACCACGCCAGCCTTGCCCGCAGCGCCGAAGTTGCGCACCACAAAGCCCAGCATGAGCATATCGCCCTGCTTCAGGGTTTGGGCAGCGTCGTTTGTGGTCCATTCCATGCGCTGGGTGACGCCCAGGATGGGCTCTGAGGTCTTGTCGAGCACCTCTACCTCGGTGCGGCCTACGGCGCTGTCGTCAAAGGGATATGCCTCGTAGCCCTCGGCATAGGCTGTGACGGTGTAGCTGCCCGGTGTGGCAGTCTCTGGCAGAGTCACGAGCACCGAGGCGTTATAGTCGCTCTCCTCGTATACGCTTGCCGAAATCTTGCCGGTGATTACCTCCTCGGGGTTGGCTTTCGAGGTCATCGCCACCACCACCGATTTCAGTTGCATATCATCGCCGCCGTTGTGCAGCTTCACTCTGAAGAGCGCAGCTCCGCCGGCGTGTATCTCGTTGTTGCATGTGATTGGGGCGAGCAGTTTTACGCGTGGTGTCACGGCGTGAACCTCTCCCAGCACCACCTTGCCGCCCTCTACGGTCATGTCTACATATCTGGGGAAGCCCGTATAGTGGCGCACCACCTGCCATGTCTTGGCGCCTTTGGCCTTGTAGGCAAAGCGGATTTCGTATGCGCCGTCAGCCAGTCCGTCGGCTGTAGCGGTGATGTCGCGCATGGTCACATAGGCTGTTCCCGACTTGCTGCCAGCATAGCCTTTCACGTTGAGGCTTTCCTCCTTGAGCACCTTCTTGATGACGCCGTTCTGGGTGATGACAGCTGCCAGAGCACCGTCGAAGTCGTCGGTATCGAGGTTTTCGAGGATGGTCATCAGGCTGAACGAGTTGCCGCCATAGGGAGTGATAGAGAGTCTCACGCTGCCATAGAGGGGCAGCTCCACATCGCCTTCGCTCTCGGTGGCAGGCTGTATGCCCGTCACCATCTCCTGGTCGCGGTTGTAGCCACCGCTTCCACCGCCTTCGCCCAAGTCCGAGGGGTTCAGACGGTTTACGAGGAAGTAGCCGTTGCTGTCGCCATACCATCCCCAGTTGATGTGCACATAGCCGTTGTCATCATATCCGTCGCAGACAAAGGCGTGGCCACCCTGTCCGGCATCACTCGCACCGCCGTAGTAGACGGGGCGTCCGGCGTCCAGCTCAGCCTTGATGATATTCATCCACTCGGTGGTGCCGTAGTAGCTGCGCTTGCGCAGGGTGACGTGCTTGTCGTAGCCGAAATAGTTCTTCAGCGCGCCGGGCACCATCATGGGCGAGGCGCCACTGCCAGCCTTCTCGTATTCCATCTCTACAGCCACGCCGAAGTGGGCTGCCAGCTTAGCCACAGCGTCGCGCTGGGCGATGGAGAATATGCCGTTGCGCTTGTAGTAAGCCAGCATGTTGTCCCAGTCATAGGTGGTCTCGCCGAAGTTGGCAGAGAGTTCTATACCCTTCACGGTGCAGGTCTTCTCGCCTGTTCCGCGGGTGGGATATTTGTAGTAGCGCATAATCTGCGTAGCTGCCGTAGCCACACAGCCTGTGTAGTAGTGCACGGTCTTGCCTCCGTCGCTATAGGTGGGACACATGTCGTTGAAGGGTGCGTCCTGACCCCAGCGTATGTTGTCGAGTAGCGGAGCCACCACCACTTTGGCGCCGGCGCGTGCCGGGGTGTCGGCAGCCAGCGAGTCGTTGTGCCAGTAGGCTTCCACGTAGCGGGCGTAGAGTTCCATCCACGAGCGCAGGCTTGCAGGTGCGCCGTCGAGGGTGAAGCGGCCGCGGTCGGCATAGGCTATGACATTGGCAAAGCGGTCCTCGCCCGAGACGATGACAAAGCCCTCGTCATCGCCGGCATTGAACACGTAGTAGGGTTGTATCTCCTTGGCACCCGACTTTGCCACAGCCATGTGGCGCAGCACAGTCTTGGCAGAGGCGTTGGGGCGCTGTGTGATGAAGCTGCGTGCCATCTGCTCTGCCTGGGCTTGGGTGACGGGATTGGCCATCATGTGGCCCACGGTCACTGCTATGAGTAGGAAAAGAATGGATAATCTGCGTATCATTGGGATTAAATTTGAAAAAGGCAGTCCGTGCCTCTATGGGCGTGCGGACTACCTTTATTATTTATAGGGGGTGATTAAAGTGCCAGTTTGAATGACTTGTTGGCGGCGCGAACCACTACCACCTGGCGCTGGGCCACGCTCAGAGTGTTGGCGCCAGCCTTGCCATAGGTCTGGGCAATCAGACGGCCGGTGAGGTCGTACACGGCTATGCGGCCGGCTGTGGCGAGGCTTACGCTGATGGTGCCGTTGTCGGCCTTGACCACTACGTCGCCCTGGTTGTCCACGTTGTCGATGCCTACCGAACCACTCAGACTCACCTCTATCTTGTTGGACTCGTTAGAGTACAGGTCGGCCAGCTCGCCGTCTACTACGGTCAGACCGATGGCGTTCACGGTATAGCTGTATACGGTGTTGTCCTCGGGCGAGTCGATGGTGAAGTCGTAGTAGGTATCTTCGGTCTCGTTGACGCTTATCGCAGTGGTCACCTTAGCACCGGCGGGCATCTTCTGCTCCACGTTGATGGCGTCGAAGAATATCTTGTTGGTGGTGCTACCGTTCTCGTACGAGAACATAATGTACGATGTGGCTGCGCCCTTGGTAAACTCTACCTTGTAGTCGGCAAATCCCTTGTTGGTGGTCACGGTCTTGCTCTCCAGAGGTGTGCCCTCAAATCCGTCGACGTTGGGGTCGGTGTCATAGAGGCTCACGGTGACCTTGCTGCCTGAGGTGTATTGGCCATAGGCGCCCTCTGCCATGTTGAAGTTCACGGTGCAAGCGCCGTTGTCGGCTGTGAGGTCCAGTTTGGGTGTGGTCAGCGAACTGGTCTTGCTATAGGGCGACAGTACCATGTATCCCGAAGCCAGAGCAAAGTCTACTGCACTCCATCCGGGGGTCTTGGTATAGCTGTCAAAATCGCTCAGCAGTCCGAACTCCACTTTCTCCAGCGAGCCCATGGTCACCTTGGCAAAGTCATCGTCCAGCACCTTGACCGTGGTGGCTGCCTGCAGCGTCTTGGTCTTGGTCAGGTTCACGGCATATCTCTTCGCCTCAGCCACAGCCTCCCAGTTGGCTCTGAAGGAGGTGGCTGTCACGCCTGTGGCAGCGATGGCTTTGGGGGCGTCGATGCTCTTGAGCACGCGGATGACCTCGATTTCGTCAGAGTAGTCCGATACGTTGCCATTCTTGTTGCGGCCGCGCACGGTGTAGTAGTAGGTCTTGCTGGCGTCCAGTCCTTCCACCTTCTTCTCTACGGTGCTGGCGTAAGCAGACACTACCTTTACCACCTCGTCCTTGAGCACATACTCCTTGGAACCATTGTCGGCCTTGGAGTAGACATCGAGCAGATAGTCTTTATTGGTACGGTCGTGGGCCCACTTGGCGGTGAAGGACACGCCGTCGGCCTGTGAGGGCAGCTCGGGCACGGGTACAGCCACGATAGTGGGGCTGGTGACTGCCTTGATTTCGTCGATGAAGAAGCCTTCGAGCAGCGGGGTAATCTTTAATCTCGAGCTGGATGACACAGATCCTACATATAATGTCACGTCATGCCACTTGTTGTCGTTGAAGACCACCTGATTTTTGAAAGAGTAGCCCACAGCGAAGGTAATGGCTTCTCCGTAGTCGGCTGCGGCACGCACACGGGCTGTAATCTTAAGCACCTGGGTAGATACTGCTTTCTTCAGATTGCCAGTCTCGAGAGCTCCCGAACCGGCAACCTTGAGTTTGCCGCCGGCTTCATAGACCTTGGAACTGCTGCCGCTCCAACCCAGTTTATAGAGCTTGCCGCTGTAGCCGCCGATGTCGGTAGTGGCGGGAGCGTCTTCGCTACCCTCGGTGAAGGAGTCGAAGTTCTCGTCGATTACCACGGTCACATTGTCGTCCTGGCCCGATGCCGGAACTGCAAAGGCAAATGCTGAAAGGAGCATTGCCATCATGAGTAGTTTTTTTGTCATATCGTTCTGTTTTAGATTTGTTTCTTTCCTCATTATCCGTAAGTTTGCCCTCTCCGGGCAGTCTCTTTTCACTGTGGTGATGCCGAAGATGGCAGGAATTATCATTTTTGGTGGCGCAAAGGTAACAAAATATTACAAAATAACCATGTATTTACTCCAGAAATATCACTTTACTGCCTGTTTTTCTGACATTTGTCATGATTTTCGGTGATTTTTGTTAGCTTCGTGTTCGCTTTTGCCGTCTTTATGATAGTCGGTGCTGCCGCCGAGGGCATCTCGGCGGTCGTCGGGATGGTCACGAGGGTCGCCGCCACGCCCTCGGCGACAGCCGCCATGGCTTCGGGAGTAAGAATTGAGGGGGATAACGTAAAAATAGGCGCCAAAGCCGCCTGTTTCTGCGATTTTATTGTTACTTTTGCCCCAAATGTCGGGGGCGCAGGTCCGCTCTCCGTTGCGGCATTGCCGTGCAGCCATGCAGCAAGCGTCTCTGACCATGAAGACTCTAATGGCATGAACCAGAAGATATACAACCTGGAGGATTTTGCCACCCAATATCATCTCAGCGATATATTTGGTGCCTATGCCGCCCACTTGGCTGTCACAGCCGGGGAGGGCGCGACGCTCGTCGACATGATGGCCGAGCGCACGCTCTTTACCAAGCTGCTGCTGGTGGAGCGGGGCAGCTGCCGGCTTGTCGACGCCGACGGCGAGGGGCCCGATGCGGTTCTCTCTCGGGCTTCGCTCCTGGTGGTGTCGGTCCGCGACACGGCGCAGCTGCGCGATGTGTCGCCCGACTTCGAAGCCGAGTGCGTGCTGGTCGACGAGTCGTTTGCGCCGCACGCCTCCCACTACCGCCTCACCGACGAGAAATACAAGAGCATGCAGGATATCTTCCACTTCATGCGCGATATCGTGCGCCACCAGCACATCAACAAGATAGAGATGATACAGAGCATGGTCAACGTGCTGCGCCTCATCATCGACGAGTTGCCCTACACGCAGCGCTCTATCTCCCACGACTTGGGGCATAAGAAGGCGGTCTACGAAGTGTTCCTCCACCATCTTTATCGCAACTTCCGCAAGGAACGCCAGATACGTTTCTATGCCGACAAGCTCAATCTGTCTGCCCCTTATCTCTCCCGGCTGGTCAAGGAGATAAGCGGCTCTACCATCAATGACCACGTCACCTCGCTGCTCTACAAGGAAATCTGCAATATGCTTACCCAGACCGACATGACCATGGGCGAGATAGCCGACCACTTGAACTTCAGCGACCAGAGTGCCCTCACCAACTTCTTCAAGCAGCGCTCGGGCATGACGCCCATAGCCTATCGCAACCGATAGACCCTCGATGGCTCCCTGCGAGTCATCGCTGTGCCCGCCGCAGCCATCCTGAAACAAAACAAGCCTGCAAGCCTAACCCCGAGAGAATGAGGGGTGTCGGCCTGCAGGCTCTTTACATACATATATATTGGGATTACATTACTTCAGCGTAAACTTGTGCGACTGGAGCATCTCCTTGGGGTCGAGGGCTTTGTCCAGCTCTTCCTTGGTCATAAGTCCCTTCTCGATAACGATGTCATAGACCGAGCGGCCGGTATCGTGGGCTTCCTTGGCTACCATCGAACTCTTCTTGTAGCCGATGATGGGGTTCAGGGCGGTCACGATGCCAATGCTGTTCTTGACCATCTCGTAGCAGTGTTCCTTGTTGACGGTGATACCGAGGATGCACTCTTCGGTAAGGGTCTCGATGACATTCCTCAGCCAAGTGAGGCTCTCGAAGAGGCTCTCTGTGATGATAGGCTCCATCACGTTGAGCTCCAGCTGTCCGGCTTCGGCGGCAAAGCTCACGGTGGTGTCGTTGCCGATGACCTTGAAGCAAACCTGGTTGGTTACCTCGGGGATGACGGGGTTCACCTTGCCGGGCATGATAGATGAACCGGGAGCCTTGGGAGGCAGGTTGATTTCGTTGAGACCGCAGCGGGGACCTGAAGCCATGAGTCGCAGGTCGTTGCAGATTTTAGAGAGCTTGATGGCAAGACGCTTCAGCGCTGACGAATAGCTCACATAGGCGCCAGTATCGGGCGTAGCCTCTACGAGGTCACTGGCCGAGATGAAATTCTCACCGGTGAGCTTGCTCAGATTGGCTGCGCAGAGCTTGGCAAAGCCAGGCACGGCGTTGAGACCGGTACCGATGGCAGTACCGCCCATGTTGATTTCGTGCAGCAGCTTCACGTTGCGCTCCAGGTTGAGGATTTCCTCTTCCAGGTTGTTGGCGTAGGCCTTGAACTCCTGACCCACAGTCATAGGCACGGCGTCCTGCAGCTGTGTGCGACCCATCTTGATGGTGTCGGTGTACTCTTCGCCCTTGTAGCGGAAGGCGCTGATGAGTCCGGTCAATGCCTTGACCAGATGGAGGTTCATGCGGATAAGCGCAAGGCGTATACTGGTGGGGTAGACGTCATTGGTACTCTGGCCACAGTTGCAGTGGTCGTTGGGAGATACATACTGGTAGTCGCCTTTCTGACGGCCAAGAATTTCGAGTGCACGGTTGGCTATCACCTCGTTGGCATTCATGTTGACCGATGTACCGGCACCGCCTTGCACCATGTCGATGGGGAAGTTCTCATGCCACTTGCCGTCGATAATCTCACGGCAGGCTTCGGCCATGGCGCCCGAGATTTCGTCGTTGATGACTCCGAGCGAGTGGTTGGTCTGTGCGGCAGCCAGCTTGACGTACGCGATGGCGATGATAAAGTCTGGATAGTCACACATAGTCTTGCGCGAGATGTGGTAATTGTTGATACCGCGCTGTGTCTGCACGCCATAGAGGGCGTCGGCGGGAACGTTGAGTTCGCCCAAGAGGTCGGCCTCTACTCTGAATTTCTTTTCGTCTGTCATAATATAAATGGTTATATTGTTTGTATTCGTGTCTGTGATGGGTATAACCATCATCTTGGTATTTACAGGGGCAAAGTTACGCCTATTTGTTCATATTCCTTTTATAAAAAACGAACCTTTATTTGTAAAAACCTATCCCTTGCCGGTTTTTCTTTGGTTTCAGGCAGTTTGGCAGTGCTCGCCACGGTGCTACATGAACTGGATGATGAGATAGCCCACGCCGATGGAGACCACGGTGGTGATGATGCCGGGCAGCTGGAAAGAGTGGTTAATCACAAATCGCCCTATACGCGTCGAGCCGGTACGGTCGAAGTTGATGGCAGCGACGGTGGTGGGGTAGTTGGGCAGGAAGAAGTAGCCGTTGACCGCCGGAAACATCGCGATGAGCGCCAGTGGCGGGATGCCGAGTCCTATGCCCAAGGGGTAGAGGGTGCGCACGGTGGCAGCCTGGGAGAAGAGCATGATAGACATGATGAAGAGGGCTATGGCGAAGAGGAAGGGATAGAGGGTGACGATGGTGGCAATGTGGTCTTTGAAGAAGGCGAGGTTGCCGTTGAAGAAGGTGTCGCCCATCCAGGCTATGCCGAAGATGGCGACCAAGGCGCACATGCCTGCGTCGAAGACATTGCCCTTGATGGCGGTCTGCACGCTGGCTCTGCTCACGGTGAGGATGAGCGCGGCGGTCGACATCATCACTATCTCGATGGTCTCGGGCATGGTGACGCGGTGCAGCTCGCCATCTATCATGAACGCGGGCCGCATGGTGGGGATGCTGCCAAAGAGCACCACCAGCACTACGCCTGTGAGAAACGCCAGCACGGCATACTTGGCCTTGGGGTCGGGGTTCTTGTTCATCTCGTCTATCAGACGGATGTCCTGCTCGGGCCGTATCAGCCCCTGGCGCACGCGCTCGCAGTAGATTTCGTCTTCGTGCAGCTCTTTGCCTATGCGGTTCTGTACCCAGGCAGCCACGATGATGGCCACCAGCGAGGCGGGGATGCAGACCATGAGGATGTGCTTCAATTCGATGCCCGCGCCGCCCAACAGGTCGGTGCTGATGACGGCTGCGGTGGCTGCCGAGACGGGGCTGCCGGTGATGCCGAGCGAGGCGGCTATGGTGGCGACGCTCAGCGGCCGCTCGGGGCGTATCTTGGAGTTGGTGGCAATCTCAGAGATGATGGGCAGGAGGGAGTAGCAGGTGTGGGCGGTGCCTGCCACGAGGCAGAAGAGCCACGTGGTGAGCGGGCCGAGGTAGGTGATGTGAGTGGGGTGGCGGCGCAGAAACCTGGCGGCGAGTCCTACGAGATAGTCCAGACCTCCGGCGGCTTGCAGGGTGGCTGCCGCCGTGATTACCGACACGATGATGAGCATCACGTCGATGGGCAGATGGCCGGGCTTGAGTCCGAAGATGAAGACGAGGATGAACACACCTACCATGCCATAGATGCCGAGTCCTATGCCGCCCGTGCGGGCACCCTTGAATATCAGTGCCAGTACGATGGCAAACTGTAGGAGTATGATAGCTGTCGCCATGATGATTAGGTTCTCTGTTTTTAGGTTTGAGGTCGATGATGTGCCCTTGCCGTAGATTGTGGCGGGCATCAAATGCAAATATACGCCATTTTCTTCAGACTCTGCCTATAAATTCATGATAATTGTTGGCTGCGGGCAAAAGATTTTTCGCGTGGGGCGGGGCTGCACCCATACGACAATGCCGCCGAAGTCCGCCGCCGACCATGTTGCGTGGCTCTGTGCCATGTCTGGTCGGGTGCGGCGCTTCGGCGGCATCGTGTCTATGTGTTCCCCTCCGGCGGCGTGCCGGAGGGTGGGAGTGTTACTTGCCGGCAGGGGTGCAGAGCAGGCGTACGCCGCCCAGCAGACCTGCGGGGAGAGGCTTCGACGAAGCTCTGAAGGCATTGTTGTAGGATGCCCATGCGTAGCGTTTCTTCTTGTCGGGCTGCTTGTCGCCTATGACGCGGTTGGCCCACAGGTTGGTGACACGCACCTCGAGCTTGTTGCCCTTCTTCTTGAGTGCGGGCGTGATGTCGATGGCGTAGGGCGCCTTCCAGAGTGTTCCCAGCATCTGGCCGTTGAGGTAAACCTCTGCCATGCAGCCCACTCCGCCCAGGTCGAGGCGGTAGGTGGCGCGCTTGTTATATCCCTTGACGTCAAAGTCACGGGTATAGACAGCCGTGCCTGAGAAGTAGCGTATCTGGGCATCATCGCTCTCGGTGAGCGAGCGCAGGGTGGGCATCTCGATGCTCTCGGGAGTGTCCTGCACACCACCGAAGTAGACGTGCCAGTCGTTGTCGAGCGTCATCACTTCCTGTTCCTCGGCGTGGGAGATGGCCAGGTGCTTCTCGTCGGTAGGTTCGGTGAAGACGATGAAGAGCGCACCGTAGGGGTCGAGGTCAAGGTCGATGCTGGTATGGCCGTCAGCCATAGTATAGCCCACGGGCTTGATAGAGGCGTTCTCTGCGTTCCAGAGCATGGGCTTCTTGCCGGTCACGTTGAATGAGGCTGTGATGCGCTTGGGCTGGTCTATCGCGTTGGCCACCCAGTAGATTTCCGAGTCTGCCGTGCGGCGGTGCATCCAGCGTATGCTGTCGGGCGTAGCCTTGTCCTTGTCGGC
This sequence comes from Prevotella sp. P4-67, assembly GCF_002251325.1. Classification (NCBI taxonomy): domain Bacteria; kingdom Pseudomonadati; phylum Bacteroidota; class Bacteroidia; order Bacteroidales; family Prevotellaceae; genus Prevotella; species Prevotella sp. P4-67. Next base: position 184,797 of record NZ_NPJL01000011.1, on the reverse strand, counting down.
TGCCACGAAGCTGAAGTCAGGAGCCACGCCCGTCTTGGCGAGTGCCTCTTCCATCGACAGGTTTTCCATCACGTTTGCGCGGTTGCTGTCCCATATCTCTGCCACCAGGCGGTGCCACTCGGCGTCGTCGCCCTTGAGGTTGGGCTGTATGGTGGGGCGCTTGCCGCAGATGGGGGCGCCAGCCTTGGCGAGGCGGGCTATCGCCTTGAGCTCGTCGACGGTCATCCGTGTCACCTGGCGGTCTATTACCAGCAGTCGATAGCTCATTCCTGCCTTGGTAGTGAGCTTCTGTCCGTCGTAGCCGAACACGTCCATGAGCGCGCCGGGGTTCACGTAGTCGAAGTTATAGCCACGGGGAATGGCGGGATGGTTGTGGGCGAAGCGGCCGGTGACGCTGTTGTCGCCGCCATAGTAGTAGGCGATGTCTGCCACGTATTTGCCCTGCTGCATCATGTAGCTGGAGCGGCCGAGATAGTCGGTCCATGGGCGGGCTTGCTCTGCCCAGGTCTCGTGGCGGTTGAACCACTGGCCGTAGATAGCCAGAGCGAGTCCGGGCTTGCGGTCGTCGACGGGCTGATGGGCGCTCTCGTGGATGATGAAGCGGTTAAGACCGCACGACATCATGTAGTCGGCGATGGGTTTGAGGTTGCCGGGATAGAAGGTATAGCACATCTCGTGGCGGCCGTCGGCGGTGAACGACTCGCCAGCCACATACTTCTTGCCATAGATGTGGGCGGTAGAGGAGGTCTCGCGCAGGTCGCACTCATACATGCTCAGGTCGGCGCGCTTCTCTGCCCACATGGCGCCCATAGGGATGTCGCCTTTCGCCTTGACGCTGATACCGTCGGCGAGCATCTGGCGTCCGTTCTCGTGCGACTCGATATAGATTTTCATGCCATGACGGTGGGCGGCATCAGCCACCTCGGCGTAGAGCGACTCGTCCATGAGTTCGCCGATGGTCTGGCGATAGTCGTAGAGGAACTGCTCACTCTGCTCCACGCTTCCCACGATGACGCCGGTAAGCACGGGCAGCCAGGGATAGATGCTATAGCCGCGCCGACGCTCAAACTGTGCCGGCATCTGCAGGGTCCATGTGGCTTTGCCGGGCTCGTAGCTGTCGATGAGCAGATACTGGATGCCGCGCTTGCCGATGTTGCCGCCAGAGGCGTCGCGATAGAGGTCTATATAGTGCTCGATATACTTGTGCACAGCCTCGCGGTCCATCTTGTCGACCTCCAGACCCGTGGCTTCGGGCGAGGCAGGGCCGTTGCGCGAACCGAAGAGCGACGTACCGAAGCGGTAGATGACCCAGTTGCCACGTGGGGCGTTCCAGGTGAGGCGTCCGTCGGCGTCGACCTTGTCGGTGAGCACCACCACATCGCCTGCAGCCGACACGTCGCTGTCGGGGCGTGATGGGTACTGGTCGAGGTCGCCGAAGGAGGTAAATCCAGCCTTCTCCTCGGCAAAGTTGATGCGGCTGGTGGTGTAGAGGTTATACTCCATCAGGTTGACATACTCGCCCTGCTTGTCTTTCTGCGGCAGCTGGCATACCACGCGGAAGCAGCGTGCCGTGGTGGGAGACAGGTCGATGGTCTGCTGGAACGTACCGCTCTGCGGGATGTCGCATACCTTGGTGAATGTCTTGCCGTCGTTGCTCGTCTCCAAGCGGTAGTACAGCGGTGCCGACCAGCTGTTCCAGGTACTGCGGTTGTTGCCGTCCGAGAGCGACAGCGCCTTGATGGTTACGGGCTTCTCAAAGGTGTACTGTGCCCAGATGTTGCCCTCGGCGTCGGGTTCCACGCGGGTACCCTTGCTGTAGTCGCCGTCGGTGAGTTGTGCCACCGTGGGCTCACCCTTGCTCACCGTGATGGTGGGGTTGAGAGAGGCTATATCGATGTCGGTATCGGGCATACGCACTGCCACGATGCCTATCTGCTGACTGAAGGTTTCAGGGCTGTTGGTGTTTTCTACGTTCTGGAAGTGTCCGGTGGTGGTGTAGATACCGGGGAGATTGACGGTGAGTTTCTTGCCACCCTTTACCCTCACCGCGCGCCACGTGATCTTCTTCATGGCATCGTGGGGAGTGACCCAGGGACCGCCCGTGTTGCTCCAGCCTGGCGAGCTGGGGATGGCCATCGTCATGCCCAGCGAGTCGGCGATGTGCACGGCGTAGCGGAAGCAATCTTTCCACTCGGGCGTCATGTACGTGATGCGGTGGGGCACTATCTGCGGCGTGTTCAGACCGGCATCGAAGACATGGATACCGGCTATTCCGGCGCGGTGCATCCACTCCAGGTCTTTCTTGATGCCATACTTGGAGATATTGCCGTTCATCCAGTGCCACCACACACGAGGTCTCGCCTCTTGGGGCGGGTTGGCAAACTGCTGTTGCAGGTCGCTCTGTGCCATGCTGCCTGTAGCTGTGGTCAGGGCCATGGCGAGTAAGATGGTTCTGATATTTTTCATGTTTATATCTGATTGTTATTGATTATGCGTTTCACTCCCTCGCGGATGGAGGTGAGCCCGAAGTCGTCAGGGTGTATCTCGTCGGGGGCGAGCCACAGGGTCTCGGCGGCGTCGTCGCCGGCAGCGAGCGTCGAGATGTCGTCTACGCGACAGCGGAAGAAGAGGTCGAGTGTGGGGATGTCGATGCCGCTGTAGAGATAGCGGTTGGGCTGGCTGAAGAGGTAGTCCATGGCGGTCACGGTGAGCCCCGTTTCCTCCTTTACCTCGCGCGCCACGCCAGTTTCTACCGTCTCGCCCATGTCGGCAAAGCCTCCCGGCAGGTCGAGCGTGCCTTTGGCGGGCTCGCAGCGACGGCGCACCACGAGCAGCCTGCCACGCTCGTCGTAGATGAGCGCCACATAGGCTGCGCTGGCATTGACAAAGTATTCGAAGCCACAGTTGTGGCAGCGCATACTCTTCGCTGAGTCGGGTTGGAGACTGCCTCCACACACGGGGCAATGCTTGAATCGTGTAAGTATATCCATCGCAGTTGACAAGTTAATATGCAATATTACGAAAAAAACGCCGATGACGCCGCTCTTTTATCATAAAACATAGTTGTAAATCAAAAAAAAGCGACCCGTGGTTCACACCAGAGGTCGCTCATCGGTTGATGATGTTTTTATGAATGCTTAAAGTTCTCGTTATATCATAGAGCGCAGGCTGGAGGTTATGTCCCGGCAGCCCGTGGTCTTATAACAGTTTCTTGATTTCGGCGTCGATGTCGCTTACCTGCTCTCCACGCTTGTAGAGATTGTTGTTGCGGTCTATCAGGAAGAACGACGGAATGCCCATGATGTTGTAGGTGCGGGCAGAGGTGCCGGCTTCGTCGCGCACGCTTATCCAGGGCAGCGCTGCAGTCTGTGTCTTCCAGAAGTGCTCATTGGGGTCGAGCGAAATCTGGTAGATTTCCAGACCCTGGCCATGATACTTGTTGTAGAGGTCACGCATCATCATGATGCGCTTGGTGCTCTGCTCGCTGGCGAAGACGTGGAAGTCGAGCAGCACCACCTTGCCCTTGAGGTCGGTGAGACGGCGGGTCACACCCTTGTTGTCGGTGAGGGCGAGGTCTATGAGTCCGGCCACCTGCACCTTGCTGGCGTCAATCTGGCTGGCAACCTGCTCGTTGCGCACGATGCGCTGGTCCTTCATACTCTCGATGGCAATATTGTGGAGATTGGTGCCGCGCTCAGCATTGGGGTGGAAGGTGTCCCAGCTGGTGGCTACGGCAGCATAGACCTTGATGTCGTCGCTGTAGAGACGAGGGTTGAAGATGAGCGCCTGACGGTTGCCCAGCACATAGGTCTGGAAGAGCGCGAAGTAGGCATAGCTCTTCATCGGCTCCTTGTAGATATAGTTGAGCTTCACATCTTCCTTGTAAGCGGCGAGCACTCTGGCCACAGCCACTTCCACGCTGTCTACGCCCAAGGCGGGGTTGGCGACGAGGGCATTGATGGTGCGCTGCAGCTGCAGCTGCTTCTGAGCCAGTTCACGTATCTTCTCGCAGTTCTCCGAACCTTCGACCTCGTATTCGGCCGACATGGTGGGGTAGGAGGCATTGAACTTGACGGTCTCGGTAGAGTCGATGGCGACATTGATAATCTGGCCGGCTATACGCAGACGGTAGAACTCGGGGGCATCGGTGGCGTCGGCCTTGAAGTCGAAGGCACCGTCTTCGCCTAACTTGACAGAGTCGAGGACTACAGGTCCGTTGAGGCTGAGGTTCTCAAAATAGAGCGTGGAGTCCTTGGCGTCCTTGATGTTGCCATTGACCTCAAACTTCTTGTTGCCACAGGCCGACAGCGCAAGCACAGCCACGCCCACGGCCATGAAAGACATGATTTTGGATATCTTCATTTCAGTCTTGTTTACTTTTTCCACTACAAAGGTAGTGCAAACCGAGTGAAATACAAAACTAAATTGCATTTTTTTTGGTCATTGCCCCAAACCAGCCCGTTCTGTCGGCTCCCGTGGAGGGCTTGTCTGGCGATCGTGGAGGGGCGATAGGCGATCGTGGAGGGGCGGTAGGCGGTCGTGGAGGGGCGGTTGGCTCGGCAGGAAGCGGGTTGCCAGTCGTGGAGCGTGCCGCCGCCGGCGTGGTGATCATCATGGCGGGCTCGTATCATAAGTCACGTGGGCTCGTGCCTTATGTTACGCGGCTTCGTGCCTTATGTCACGAGCGTCCGTACCTTATGTTACGAGCCGCCAGTGGTGGTCACGGCAGTCGTGATGACGGTCTCTGCGCTTGCCGAAGCCATTGGCAGCGAGTTGAATACGCGCAGTGCTGCGCCCGAGGTCGAGGGGCGCGTGGCAGAGATGGAATAAGAGAGGGGTAGGCGATTATGCCATGGCGATGAGCCATAGCAGGAGCAGCGCGGAGGCTCTGCCCGTCTTGAAATGGGTGCGGAAAACGGCAAGCGCCTTGGTGATGTGCTTCTCGACCACCTTGACCGAGATGCCCAGCTGGTCGGCTATCTCGCGGTTCTTGAGTCCTTCAAAGCGGCTCATGGTGAAAATCTCGCGGCAGCGCGGCGACAGCTCTTCCATGACCTGCTCTATCTGTCGGGTCAGTTCGTTGTAGAGCGTGTCGCTGTCGGTGGTGCCCTTCATGTCGGTGCTGTAGAGCTCTTCTGCCCCGGGTATCTTGCTGAGCGAGCCTGCCTCGTAGCCGTTGACCATCGTCTGGTGCTTGAGGTAGTTCAGACAGCCGTTGCGCACCATGGTGAAGAGCAGAGATGAAATGGAGATGAACGTGATGCTGTCTCGGCGTTCCCACAGGTGGATGAAACAGTTCTGCAGGATGTCTTCCAAGTCGTCGCTATCGCTCACAAAGCGGTTGGCATAATTGCGCAGACGAGGGTAGTACGTCTTGAAGACATACTCGAAAGCATCGGCGTCGCCGTTCTGTATTCCCTCAAAGAGTTCGCTTTGTTCCTTATAGAAACGCATGGTTTTTACACTTTTTTTATTCGGTCACCACGGGCGTGTTACACCTTATTATATATTATATAGATGGCTCCGGCGACCGCTTGCATCACGATTGACGGTGCAAAAGTATGAATTTAAGCAGAAAAGTGCAAATATTTTTGAAAAAAAGTTATCTCCGAGGGCGGGTAAAGTGTCTGCGGGTTGTTTTAATAGTGACAGTATGTCAGTAATGATGTGCTCGGGCGTCTTCGGAAAGACCGCTGGCGCCATCCTAATAGTGAAACCAATACTAACGTTATATTAAGAAATGTTGATGGGAAGTGAAATGAAGGCATTGGCCAACAAGTATTTCGAGGGAAAGATTTCCCGCGAAGATGAGAAAGCTCTGTTCGATTACCTCGCACAGGACAGTGAGGCCCTTGCCACTTTCCGCAGCTGGGAAGCCGAATGGGCGTCGCGCCCACACTTCGATATGGTCACCGAAAGCGCATGGACACGCTTCTGTGACTGGATGTGTGGCGCCGAGGCTCGTCGGCAGCGCCGGCCAATGTGGCGTGTGGCAGCAGCGGCTGCCGTGGTGCTGCTTATGTTGTGCTCGGCTTTTGTCGGGTGGTATGCCACCAGCCTTCAGCCCGAACACTACTACACCCTCACCGTACCTATGGGCAGCAAGACCCGCCTCTCCCTGCCCGACGGCTCGCTGGTATGGCTCAACGCAGGCTCTTCGCTGCGCTATTCCAACCGCTTCGGTGACAATAACCGCCGTGTAGTCCTCGAAGGACAAGGCTATTTCGAGGTCGCCAAGCGCGATGGCGCCGAGTTTGTGGTAAACACCCGCGGCTACGACGTGGTGGTCAAGGGTACCCGCTTTGACATCTCTGCCTACAATGATGACAAAAACATCACCACGACCCTCTTGCAGGGTAAGGTGGTGATAGACCGCGGCGCCGACCGCCTCACGATGGAGCCCGGCGATATGGTAAGCCTCAATGTGATTACCGGTAAATTCTCCAAGAGCCGCTATACCACCGACCACCATGCGTGGGTACAGGGCATGACCGAATTCTCTGAGATTAGCCTCGAAGACCTCGCCAAGCTGCTCTCCCGTCGCTACGCTGTAAACATCACTATCACCTCTGAGCGTCTGCGCAAGATGGAGTTTGCCATCTCGCTGCGCAACAAGGAGACCATAGACGATGTGCTCGACGCTCTCCAGAGCATCACAAGCATGCAGGTATGTCGCGATGGTAAGGAGATTACCATCGGCGACTGACCCCCGCCCCGCCAATACCAAAACACCTCTACTAAACACTACTGAAAATAAAACCTATATATTAAATTGTCTAACTAAAAACAACCAACTGCTATGAACAGTAAGCAAAGCAAATTGCTCGGCATCTGCCTGTTGGTCACACTGATGTTCAGTGCGCTCAGCATGAGTGCTCAGACCGTTACCAAGACGTTCAGTAACGAGAGCCTCCGCAACGTATTGAAAGAAGTGGAACGCCAAACCAAGATGTCTGTAATCTACAAAGTGGACGAAGTGAACGCCAGCCAGAAGGTGACAGCCACCTTCCATGCCACACCCGTCCGCGACGTGTTGACTAAGGTCTTGGGCTCTCATCTTGGCTTCAAGATAGACCACAAGATGATTACCATCTTCAAGCGTGAAGCCAAACCCGCTGCCAAGGACCCCCAGGCTCCCAAGAAGACCGTCAAGGGCCAGGTGCTCGACGAGAACGGTGAGCCCGTGATAGGCGCTACCGTACGCAGCAAGGCCACTGGCGCTGCCGTGGTGACCGACCTGGACGGCAACTTCACCATCTCTGCCGAAGAAGGCAGCAAGATAGAGGTGTCGTATCTCGGCTACCAGCCCAAGTCAGTTACCGCCAAAGGCAACAACCTGACCGTGAATATCTCTCAGGACGAGAAGACCCTGAACGAGGTGGTCGTTACCGCCCTGGGTATCAAGAAAGAGTCGAAGGCGCTGACCTATAATGTGCAGCAACTCAAGAACTCGGATATCACCGGTGTCAAGGACGCCAACTTCATGAACGCCCTCGCCGGCAAGGTGGCAGGTGTCGAAATCAACGCCAGTGCTGCCGGTATCGGTGGCGGCGTCAAGGTGGTGATGCGTGGTAACAAGTCTATCAACGGCAACAACAACGCCCTCTACGTGATTGACGGTATTCCCATGCCTTCGCTCCAGGCCAACCAACCTACCGACGCCTACCACGGTGACGCCCAGACCGGCGACGCCGCCTCTATGGTGAACCCCGATGATATCGAGAGCATCTCGGTGCTGAGCGGTGCTGCCGCCTCTGCCCTCTATGGTAGCGACGCTGCCAACGGTGTGGTCATGATTACCACCAAGAAGGGTACTGTGGGCAAGGTGCGCGTGAGCTACAGCAACAACACCTCCTTCTTCTCACCCTTTGTGACTCCCGAGTTCCAGAACACTTACGGACAGACCGGTACCGGCACCTTCTCAAGTTGGGGCTCCAAGCTGGCTACTCCATCAAGCTACGACCCGCTCGACTTCTTCCAGACAGGTTACAACGTGGGCAACTCTGTGACCTTCTCTGTAGGTTCGGAGCACAGCCAGACCTTTGTCTCTGCCTCTACCACCAATGCCGAGGGCATCGTGGAGAACAACGAGATGTCGCGCTACAACTTCACCATCCGCAACACCACTGACTTCCTCAAAGACCGTCTGCACCTTGACCTCAGCGCCATGTACATGAGTGTGAAGGAACAGAACATGATATCCCAGGGTTTCTACTTCAACCCCATCGTCCCCGTCTACCTCTTCCCCGCCGGCGACGATATCCGCAAGTACACTCCCTTTGAGCAGTACGACCCCGAACGCAACTTCAAGACCCAGTACTGGCCTTTCGGCAACCAGGGACTCTCCATGATGAACCCCTACTGGGAAATCAACCGCGACATCGCCGAAAACCACAAGGACCGCTTTATCCTCAGTGCTGGTCTGACCTTCGATATCGCCAAGGGCATCACCCTCTCTGGCCGTGCCAAGATGGACAAGACCTCTGGCATCTATGAGAAACGCTATGCCGCCTCTACCGACCCCCTCTTCGCCGGTGAGTATGGTGCCTATTACCGCACCAACGACAACACCCGTCAAATCTACGGCGACGCCATCCTGAATATCGACAAGTATTTCGGTGACTTCTCGCTCACCGCCAACCTCGGTACCTCTATCAAGGATGTGGAGACCAGCTACACCTATGTCGGCGGTTTCCTCAATGTCGCCAACAACTTCACCCTCAATGCCGTAAACCGCGCCAACTCACACATGGACGCCGACCCCGCACTCAACTACCACCACCAGGTACAGAGTGTCTTTGCCACCGCCCAGGTGGGCTATAAGAGTATGGTCTATCTCGACCTCACCGCCCGCAACGACTGGGACTCTTTCCTCGGCAACACCCAGTATCGCAACAAGGGATTCTTCTATCCCTCTGCCGGTGTGAGCGCCATCCTGACCGAGATGATACCTGGTCTGAAGAGCAAGGTGCTCTCCTTCCTCAAGCTCCGTGGCAGCTACAGTGAGGTGGGTAACACACCCGAGAAGTTCTATGCGCTCACCCGCTACACTTACTCCAACGCCGCGCCCTCTACTACCTCTTACTATCCCAACAACAACCTGAAGCCCGAGCGCACCAAGGCATGGGAGCTGGGTCTGCAGGCCAACCTGTGGCAGGACAAGGTAAACCTTAACGTCAGCCTTTACTCTACCCGCACCACCGACCAGTTCTTCCTTCCCGAACTGTCTGCCTCGTCGGGTTACAGCAAGCTGCCTATCAACGGTGGTCGTATCGACAACAAGGGTATTGAGGCTTCGCTCACGCTGAACCAACCTCTGGGTCCCGTGAAGTGGTCAAGCACCTTCACCTACACCCTCAACAAGAACAAAATCAAGCAACTCCTCGCTCCTACCGAGCTCACCCTTGCCAACGGCAACAAGGTAAACGTGTCGCTCGACGGCATGGACATGCTCAATCTGGGTTCTGTCAAGGTGCGCCTCACCGAGGGCGGCTCTATGGGCGACCTCTATGTCACCATCCCCAAGATGGACGAGCACGGCTACCTCATCGTCGACTACACCTCGCGCAACATCGCCGGTGTGGATGAAGGCAAGTATGTATATGCCGGCAACGTCAATCCCAAGTACAACATGGGCTGGCGCAACAGCTTCTCCTGGAAGGGCATAGACCTGGGCTTCCTCATCAGTGCCCGTGTGGGTGGTCGGGTATCATCCATTACCCAGGGCTACATGGACTACTTCGGTGCCAGCAAGACTACAGCCGAGGCCCGCGACCTGGGTGGCGCACTCGTCAACGGCTACCGCATCCCTGCCCAGGACTACTACAGCAAGATAGGTCCCAGCGTGGGTGCATACTACATCTACAGCGCTACCAACGTGCGTCTGTCTGAACTCTCTGTGGGCTACAGTCTGCCCATCAGCAAGTGGGTGCCCTGGATAGAGAACCTGCGCCTCGCCTTCACCGGCCGCAACCTGCTCATGTTCTACTGCAAGGCTCCGTTCGACCCCGAACTCACCGCCAGTACGGGTACCTACTTCACCGGTATCGACAACTTCATGATGCCGAGCCTGCGCAATCTTGGTTTCTCTGTAAAAGTTGACTTCTAAAGACCCTATAACGATTATGAAACTCAATAAATTCATCACAGGCAGTCTCGCCGTCATGGCATCTGCCGTAGTGCTCTCTTCATGTACGTCTGAGTTTGACAAGTGGAACACTGACCATAACTCGGCTACTGAAGAAGATATGACCCACGACAATATGAATACCGGTGCCTTCTTCTCCCAGATGCAGCACAACGTATTCATCGTAGGTCTGGACAAGGGCGCCGATTACCAGGTAGAGGATATGCTCACCGGCGGCCTCTTCTCTGGCTATTTCTCCAATATCAAGGCTTCTTACGATGTGGGCTCGCTGCACAATGCCCATTATCTGATGCCCGACAAGTGGGTAAACCTGCCCTTCAACGACACCTATACCAATCTGATGCAGCCCTGGCTCTCGCTGAAGACCAACTCTGACAAGAACGGTACGGCTGCCGTGACAGCTCTGGGCAATGTGGTCAAGGTATTCGGCATGAGCCGTCTGGCAGACATGTATGGCCCGCTGCCCTACACCCGCTTCGGTACCGGCATCAATGTGGCTTACGACAGCCAGGAGGATGTGTACAAAGCCTTCTTTGCCGAGCTCGACGACGCCATCGACGTGCTCACTTCCTATCATGAGGCATCGGCTTCTGCCAAGCTCCTCGCCAACTTTGACTTTGTCTTCGGCGGCGATGTAGAGAGCTGGGTCAAGTTTGCCAATACCCTGCGTCTGCGTCTGGCTCTCCGCGTGGCTTATGCCAACGAGGCCCTCGCCAAGCAGGAGGCTCAGAAGTCTATCGATAACAGCCTGGGCTTCCTTGAGAAGACTGCACTTCATGCCAACAATGCCAAGTACTCTTACCTGAACCCCATCTGGGAGGTTACCCAGAGCTTCGGCGATATGCGCATGGGTGCCTCTATCGACAGCTATCTCAACGGCTACGCCGACCCTCGTGCCAAGGTCTACTTCGCCGAAGCCGCCAACGGTGGTGGCATCCACGGCGTCTATCCCGGTCTGCAGATACGCAACCAGAGCGACTATACAGCAAAGACATCGGTAGCGAATGTGGAGTCAAATGCAGCCATACAGTGGATGTCGGCAGCCGAGAGCTTCTTCCTCAGAGCTGAGGCCAAGCTCAGATGGGATATGGGCGCAAGCTCGGTCGAAGAACTCTATAAGGCTGGTGTACGCGCTTCGTTCCAGGAGCGTGGCGTGAGCGGTGCCGATGCCTATCTGGAGAGCAACAACGTGCCCGCCACCTTCACCGACAACAGCGGCAACGGTCGCGACGCCTCGGCGCTGAGCACCATCACCCCCAAGTGGGACAACAACGCCCAGACCGAGCAGAAGCTCGAGCGCATCATCACCCAGAAGTATCTCGCCATCTTCCCCGATGGTCAGGAGGCTTGGAGTGAGTATCGCCGTACGGGTTATCCCAAGCTCTTCACCGTAGACCATAACGCCAGCAACGGCGCAGTAAATACCAATCTGCAGATTCGTCGTCTGCGCTTCCCCGCTTCTGAGTATTCCAACAACAATGCTAATGTACAGGCTGCCGTAGGTCTGCTCGGTGGTCCCGACAATGGCGGTACCAAACTCTGGTGGGACAAGAACCCTAAACATTAATCACCTAAATGACAGCATCTATGAAAATAATGAAATATATTATGCCGCTGCTGCTCATCGCCTGCATGTTTGCTTCATGCGATACCGATGTAGAGAACGCCACGGTGGTTGCCCCCACCACCTACGGCCCGCAGTATTACAAGAACTTGCGCGACTACAAGAAGAGTGACCATTCCATCGCTTGGGGATGGTTCGCCGACTACACCCAGAGCACCTCGCTGGCTACCCGCTTCCTCGGTCTGCCCGACTCGCTCGATATCTGCTCACTCTGGGGTGGCATCCCCTCTGACGACTCTACCCACGTAGATACTCACTATCTGCCCGAGGTATATCGTGAGATGAAGTATGTGCAGGAAGTTAAGGGTACCCGGCTCGTGGTACCTACCATCATCCGCATCCGCACCCGTCCAGAGTTCTACGACTCTATCTGGGTAAAGCAGAACGACCCCCAGGCAGCCATGCGTGCCTACGCCCAGGACCTGCTGCGTCCCATCTTTGAGAATGGACTCGACGGTATCGACATGGACTATGAGCCTGAGGGCGACCCGCTCTCCGGTGGCAACCTCGACTACTTCGTGGAGTATGTAGGCCAGTTCGTCGGCCCCATGGCATCGCCCGACAGCACCTTTACCTATCCCGACGGATTTACCATCAAGGGCAACCCCAACATGCTACTCTGCATTGACTACTACGGAAGTGCCCCCAGCGGCAATACCAATAAGTTTACCAACTGGTATGTCAACCAGACCTATGGCGGAAGCCCCGGTCGCGTGCCCTTCAGTGGCTGTCCTACCGAGAAGGTGGTCTATACCGAGAACGTGGGTGACAACTGGAAGGCTGCTGAGTGCGGACAGCTGCTCAATTATGCCCGCTATCAGCCCAGCACTGGCCGCAAGGGTGGTTTTGGTGCCTTCTTCATGCACCGCGACTATATCAACACTGGCTATGGATGCAGCAACTACGCCAATATGCGCCACGGCATCCAAATCCAGAACCCTGCTATCCACTAAAACCGTGATTAGTAACAGTATAAAGATTTAGAACAACGATTATGAATAAGATAAGATTATTTATGATGGCTATGGTAGCCCTGGTCTTCGCCGCCTGTCAGGAGAGCAATGGCGACTACCGCGATGTGGTTTACATCACGGGCACCATGCAGAAGAATACCATACGCAAGGGCTTTGAGGGCGCCGACCAGGTAGACCTCTCTGTCACCTGCACCGGCAAGGTGAGCGCCCCCGTCACGGCCACCTTTGAGGCTGCCCCCGAGCTGCTCGACGCCTACAACAAGGCCAACAACTCGAGCTACATCGTGCCTCCCACATCGGCTTACAGCATCGAGGATGCCAACGTTACCATCACCCCGGGTAACTTTGTGTCATCTCAGGCCAAGTTGATGATAGGCGATCCATCACAGTTTGAGGAAGGCAAGAACTATTGTCTGCCCGTGCGCGTCAAGAGCGATGGCAATCTGCTCGAGGCTGGCTCGGTGGCATACATCGTCTTCGTGCCCATCATCACTACCGACGTGGCCGACATCAACGGCAGGCCATTCCTGGTTCCCGGCTTCCGCAACAACGAGGCCCTGGGTCATCTCTCCCAGCTCACTATGGAGTGCAAAGTATATGTCAACGACTTCTGCCACACCAATCCCTACATCTCTTCACTGATGGGATGCGAGGAGAACTTCCTGCTGCGCTTCGGCGACGTATCGTGCGACCCCGACCAGCTGCAGCTCGCCGGTGGCAAGACCGGTGCGCCCTCTTGGGACAAGCCCGACAAGGGAACGGCTCACCCCACCACATTCCCCACCCACTTCCCCACCAAGAAATGGTGCCACTTTGCCTGTGTCTATGACGGCTCTCAGATTACCATGTATCTCGACGGCGAACCTATGGGTGACCCTGTCAAGGCTACTGGCGACATCTCGCTCGTGTGGAGCTATGATTACGGAACCTCATACGGCGACAACAACGGTCCCTTCGCCATCGGCTACTCTGCCGGAGGCCGCTATCTCAACGGCCGCGTAAGTGAATTCCGCGTATGGAACGTTGCCCGCACTCCTGCCGACCTGCTCAACAACATCTGCTATGTAGACCCCCACACACCGGGACTCATCGCATACTGGCGCTTCTGCGGTACAGACCAGCAGGAAGACGGTTCGATCCTCGACCAGACCGGTCATGGATACAACGCCGTGGCCAAGAGTGGCTCACCATCATGGGTGCCCAATCATAAGTGCCCCTACTAATACAGTGTCGTCTAACCGATAAAACTTACAATCAATGAAACTGAACAAATTATATATCGCCTGTGGAGTGCTGTTCCTTGGAACAGCCACTCTCAGCGGCTGTAGCGACGACGAGGCCTACGATGTAGACGGTTCCAACAACAACCTCATCTACGTAGACCAGTCGGTAGCCAAAGTGACCGAGTGTACCGTCTACCACACACCGGTAGGCTCTTTCGGCGACATCACCGCCAACGTCAAGGCGCGTCTGCAGTATGCTTCGGCAGACAGCATCACCATTAGTGCCGCCCCCGACACCACAATGGTATCTGAATATAACAAGGAATATAACGGCGTGGCCACCACCGTGCCTGCCGATGTGCTCGCTGCCATCCAGCTGGAGAAGACGGGCATCAGCGCCGGAGCCAACGTGGCCTCCGAACCTCTCAAGGTGACCATCCCCGCCGAGGCTTGTGCCCGTCTGACCGAGCCCGAGTATGTGGTGCCCCTCAGACTCACCGCCGTCAAGGAGGGGTCCCTCGATACCGACCGTCCCGTGGTGGCAAGCGAGGAGATGGGCGTCTACTATGTAGCCATCCATACCACCAACGATATGGTCTATCTCGCAGGCTCAAACTCAGCCAAGAGCAGCATCGTGCGCACTCCCGTGGGAGTCTTTGGCGAGGTCAAGGCCGACTATAACGTGAGCCTGCACTTCGCGCTCGACAGTGATGTGAAGGTGTCGGCTACCGTAGACAACAGCCTCGTGGATGCCTACAACACCGAGAACGGCAAGAACTACAAGTCACTGCCCGCCAATGTGGCTGGTGCCCTCGAGGTGACAGCTGCCACGGTGGCTGCTGGAAGTCAAGGCGCCCAACTCCATGTGGAGCTGCCCACCGAGCTGGGTCAGACGCTGACCGAGGCAGGCTATGTGGCTCCGCTGCGACTCGTAGCTGAGTATGCCAACGGCACCAAGGTGACCCTCGACAGCCAGGTGGCTTATCTCGTGGTGACCACCGAGGAGAGCCTCATCCAGGACAATCCTACAGCACTGCTGGGTACAGCCGTGAGCGACATCAGCGCCTGGAAGTGTATCTCTGCCGTCAACTACAATAAGGATGAACTCAAACTGTCGACATGGAAGTTCTCTCAGTTCAATATCGACAATGCCTCGTTTGTCGTAGACTTCGGAGCCGTACACAAGGTGGGTGCCTTCAAGCTCTCTTGTTCTCCCGGCAAGTCGTTCCGCTTCTATCTGAGCGAGGACAATGCCAACTGGGTAGACCTGGGCGATGTCAATGGCAAGGGCACCTATCGTGAGAGCTGGAGCAGCCAGTGGTATGTACTCTATGGTGCTGTCAATGCCCGTTATGTCAAGGTAGAGCAGACGCTCGATCCCAACCACTGGGGTTGGAGCTACGGCAACTATGGATGGGGCGCAAGCTATGTCTCCACAACTTGGGGACTCACCTTCGTAGACTGAACATGCATAGAAGATTGATTCAGTTCAATCGATAGCGTTGACAGGGGTGCCCCTCCTCATGATTGGGGCGTGGGCACCCTATACTTCCCTAACAATCCAAGGATAATGACATGATGAAATCATTGCTATTCCTCATACTTTCACTCTTCACGGCACTCACGGCACAGGCACAGGGCGAACCACAGTTTCTTGAGACGTTCAAGCCCGTAGAGCGCACCCACGACTTCGGTACCATCTACGAGAAAGACGGTAAGGTGGTCCATGTCTTCCGTCTGCGCAACAACGGCAAGAGTCCCGTGGCCATCTCGGCAGTCAACACGTGGTGTGGCTGCATGGTCGCCGACTATACCAAGCGTGCCGTGCGTCCGGGCGAGACAGCCCGGGTCACCGTGTCGCTCGACCCCGACCACAAGCAGGGCAACTTTGTCAAGCAGGTGGTGGTGCTCGTCAACGACGGTTCGGCTTACGTGCGTCTCTGGGTCAAGGCCAACATCGTGCCTATGGTCCACCCCGTGCGTGAAGACCATCCCTTCGACTACGGACACGGCCTCTTCATGAACCAGCAGCTGCTGCCGTTTCCCGAGTTGACCGTGGGGCAGACCCACACCTTCGAGCTGAAGCTCGCCAACGACACCGATAAGCCGATGACCATCCAGTTCAAGCGTGTGCCCAACAATACGGTGCTCAAGATGCCCTCTATGGTGCGTCTCCAGCCCCACGAGCGCAAGTCGATACACGTGAGCTCCCTCTATTTCCGTCGCCACTACGCCCCCCGCCGCATCCACGTCATCCCCGTGGTCAACGGCAAGGAGGCAAAGCCCCTCGTCGTGAAGTGGAATGTAGCCCAGAAGTTCAGACTGTTGAATTAAGTCTCTCATATTTCATCAAGAGCCCCAGCCCCACCCGGTCTGGGTTTTTTTAGTGCCCAGATGTGGGCAGAGAGGTGCGCCCTATATATATAATAAGGTGGAGTGGGGCGGTTGGGGGTAACGCTGTGGTTGTCGTCCTCCATTCGTTGATGCTGCAAGGGGATGACAATGATATAAGTGGTCCATTGTGGATGGTGCGCACCCTTGGCAACTCTGTAGGAGTTGCGATTTCATAGCCCAGGGTTGAGGTGCGCAGCGCCTCTACCCTGGGTACATGAATAATAAGATGAAGCAACTCTGTAGGAGTTGCGTTTAGCCGAAGGCGTTACCCGCAGCAGGCTATCTGCAAGCACTGGGCAGGCGGAAACCATAAGATTGAGAATAACGCCTACGGCTAATCGCAACTCTTACAGAGTAGCAAGGTTAGTGGGGGCGCGTACCCAGGGTAGCGTGCTTCGCCCGCAACCCTGGGCTGGGGAAACGCAACTCCTACAGAGTTGCCGCTGCTTATGTGTGTTTTGTCATGGAGGGTATAATGTTCGTGTGCATGGATGTATGAGTTGCCGCTGCTTACGACGGTTTCGTCATGGTGGGTATAATGTTCGTGTGCATGGATGTAGGAGTTGCCGCTGCTTACGTGGTGTTCGTCATGAGGGATATGTTGTTCGTGTCCATGGATGTAGGAGATGCCGCTTGGGGCCATCCCAGTATTTCCCAAGGGGAAGGAGTTTTATCTAAACGCCTTAAACACACCAAGTATGAACTCCCGCCCCTTGGGGAAGGTTAAGGGAGGGGCCTCTCCTCCTGCCGATGCCGTCAGCGCCACTAAGGCGGAGCCTTCAGAAGACGCCATCGGCTTTTTGTATCTTTTATTGTCTTGCCCCATCCCGTCAATGTACATCGTAAAACGACGCTCACGGTGTGAAATCGTCATTTCGTAGCTTGCATAATGGATATCCTGGCTTGCAATCACCATTTCACACCACGAAATCGGGTTTTCGATGTGCTCGGGCGTCATTAGGCTGTGCTCGGGACTTTTTGCATAGGTCTCGGTGTGGGTGTCGCCAACCTCCGCCATCACAACAATCATCCCGCTGCTTGCAAATGCGGGAGGAAAAGGGGTGGACGTGGTGGGAAACGGACGCGGGGTAGCCCTCCTACTATGCTATAAGCCAACTCGAAAACGCTGATTTGGCAGTTTGAGGTTTTTAACATTACCTCGGATGAATAAATAATGATTAAATATACCCCTATCGATAACAATCCGTTAAATATTGTGGCTTTCTAATTATAATTTGTTATCTTCTACAGTCGCAATCCTTGATATAAATCATCTGAAAGCTCCTTTAATAGTTAATAAACGTTAACCCCGTAATAATATTTTGTATAATTTTTGCTATTTATCATTAATACTATTAATTTTGCACGTACATATAGTTGCAAAACGACTTAAAAACGGCTCTAAGGTTGTGCTTAAAGGATTGTTTTTTGCGCTTTTGGTTTCCAAAATGTCAGCATAATGCTGCCGGAGACGGTGGTAAGACCCCGAAAACTTGTCATTGAGGATGAAATAATAATAATAGTTAATATAGTTTTTAATTTAAAAGAGAGAGATTTTATGGAAAAAAGACTATCGATGTTTTTTGCCTGCCTCTTCCTGAGCATAGGAATGGCGCTGGCACAAACAAAAGTTACAGGTACCGTAGTCAGCAGCGAAGACAACGAGCCTGTAATTGGTGCGTCTGTTAAAGTCGTAGGCACCAAGACTGGTGTCGCCACAGACATTGATGGAAAATTCTCGCTCGTGGTAAACAGCAAGAACGCTGAACTCGAGTTTTCATCCATCGGTATGGTTACCAAGCGTCTTAAAGCCTCTGCCAACATGATGGTCGTGCTCGACCCCGACAGTCATGTATTGGAGCAAGTAGTGGTTACCGGTTACGGCCAGGCCAAGAAGGTGGGTGCCGTTGTAGGTGCCATCGGTACTGTAGGCTCTGAAAAGCTCGGCAAGATTGTTACCCCTAACTTCACCGACGCTCTTGCCGGTCAGGTTTCTGGTCTGTCTGTGCTCAGCTCAGCCGGTGACCCTTCGACCACAGCTACAATCCGTCTGCGTGGTGTCAACTTCCTGCAGACCAGCAACCAGCCCCTCTTCATTCTGGATGGTGCACCTATCAGCTCTTCATTCTTCAGCACCCTCAACCCTGAGGACATTGCCAATATCACCGTGCTCAAGGATGCTGCCTCTACTTCTATTTACGGTGCGCGTGCTGCCAACGGTGTGATCCTTATCACCTCTAAGCAGGGCCGTTACAACGAGAGCGCCCAGGTTAGCGTCAAGGCCCAGTGGGGTGTTTCTTCTCCTACTTCCGACGGTGCAGAGATGATGAACTCTGAGCAGTACGTACAGTTCCGCGATATTATCGGTCAGCCCGTGAGCGACGAAATCCGCAATCTGGTCAAGAACTACGGCCTCAATACCAACTGGTATGACGAGGTGCTGAGCAGTTCGGCTCCTACTTATGATATCAATGCCACCATGCAGGGCGGTAGCCAGACAGTCAACTACTATATGTCTTACAACCACCACAAGCAGCAGGGTCTGGTAGAGAAGTCTGCTATGCAGCGCTCTGTCCTCAATGCCCGTATCAACGCTCGTCTGAACAAGTTCTTCAAGGTGGGCTACAGCGCCAACATCGGTGTACAGGACTTCGAGCAGAACGCCGTATGGAGCGCCATGCAGAGTGCCAGCAGCATTTATACTAACAACCCTCTGGTATTTGCCCGTAAGGCTCTGCCCTTCGACGTACCTTATTATTATAGCTTCGACGACAGCGGCAAGCTCATCAAGGGCGCCAAGGCCGACTATCTGCACTACTCTGGTATGAAGACCATGGAACAGGACAGCAGATACCGTCGCTCTTTCCGCAAGCGTATCACCCTCAACACTTCACTCAATGAGGTGCTTACTCCTATCGACGGTCTTACCCTGACCGCCCAGCAGTCGCTCGAGCTGGTCAACCAGACCCTCGACAACCGCAACCTGCCTTGGGAGACTTTCCGGACTCCTATGGGCGACATTGTAGGTGATGGCGCTGTAGGCTCGATGAATACCGGTGCCGTACAGAACCGTTATACCTCTTCTTATCAGTACAACCTCATCCACACTGCTGAATACCGCAAGGGCTTTGGCGACCACAACATCGACGTGCTGGTCGGTGAGGAAACCCGCATCACCAAGGACTGGCAGTTTGGTGCCTTCGCAACAGGTCATGCCGATGCCCGTCTGATGAACATCACCAGCGGTACTAACGTTGCCCTCTCTGACCTCGAGGACGCTCAGACCAAGGTTGTTGCCAACTCACTCTTCGCCACTCTGGAGTACAACTTCAAGGAGAAGTATTATTTCTACAGCTCTATCCGTCGCGACGGTAGCTCTAAGTTTGCTCCCGACCACCGCTGGGGTACCTTCTGGTCACTCGGTGTGAAGTGGGATGCCAAGAAGGAGAGCTTCCTCAAGGACGTAAGTTGGCTCAACGATGCCTCACTGAGTCTCAACTATGGTACTACCGGTAGTGACGCAGGTCCTGGTGCCTACGAGTACTTCGGTCTCTATGGCCAGGGTTCGCTCTACAACGGCCAGACCACTCTGGGTATCGCACAGGCTGCCAACTATATGCTGACTTGGGAGAAGGTGGACAAGCTCAACTTCGGTATCAATGCCCGCGTCTTCGACCGTCTGGGTGTCAACATCAACCTCTACAAGAACAAGAGTACCGATATGATTATGGACGTTCCTTACTCTTTCACCACTGGTTTCTCTGCTGGTGTGGGTAACGTAGGTTCGATGGTCAACAAGGGATTTGAAGCCGACGTCGATGTAGACATCATCAAGACTCGCGACATGCGCTGGACCTTCAAGGCCAACGTAGGTTACAACAAGAACGAAATCACCGAGCTCTTTGCCGGTCGTGACAACTATACCATCGCCAATACCGGTGTACGCTATGAGGTAGGCCGCAGCTATGGTGAGTTCTATCTGCCCCGCCGTGCAGGCGTTGACCCACGCGACGGTGCCCCCATGTGGTACGACAAGGATGGCAACATCACCAAGACCTTCAGCGAGGAGAACTGTACAGTATGGACTGGCAAGAACCGTTATGCCCCCTGGATTGGTGGTTTCGGTACCAACTTCACCTGGAAGGGCTTTGCCATCATCGCTGACTTCGCTTGGCAGAACGGCAAGTACCTGCTGATGAACGAGGAAGTCTTCACCGCCAACCCCGCCAACGCTACTTCATGGAACCAGCAGACCAAGATGCTGAACATCTGGACCAAGCCCGGTCAGATTACCGACATCCCTGCTGCTGGATACAACGTGACCATGCTCGACGACAATCTGCTCGACAACGCTTCATTCCTGCGTATGAAGACCCTGAGCCTCCAGTACGACCTGCCCAAGAAGTGGCTTGCTCCTCTGCGCTATGTCAAGGGCTTCAAGGTATTTGGTATCGCTCGTAACCTCTTCACCATTACTTCGTTCTCTGGTTATGACCCAGAGCCCGATATCAACCTGGTTAAGTTCAACTATCCTAACACCCGCCAGTTCGTGCTCGGTGCCGAAGTTACATTCTAACAATATAACACGATAAATGGAAAAGAATATGAAAAAAATATATTTTTCACTGATGTTGCTTGCGACATTGTTCGTTACTTCATGTAGCATGGACCAGAAGCCCTTCGGAGCTCTCGACGACCAGTCCGCAATTCGCAACGAGAAGGACCTCTATCAGTTCCGTAACATCCTCTACAGCAATCTTCGCGGTCTTACTTCCGGCGGTTGGCTCTACCAGCCCGACCTGGTAGCCGACGAGTTTGTAGGCTTGTTGAGCAACGGTAACCGTAACGGTGAGCTCAACAGCGGTAACATCCTCGCTTCTACCGGCGAAATCGAGAGCATGTGGGGTAGCTGCTACAGCGTCATCAAGAACTGTAACAAGCTGATGGAAGAGGCCGACAAGCTGCTGGGTCAGGAGGGTCTTACCGATGCCCAGGTGCTTGCCATCAAACGCTATCGCGCAGAGGCTTCGTTTACCCGTGCCTATGCTTACTTCTTCCTGGCCGACCACTTCTGCCAGTCTTACACACAGACCAATCCCGAGGCAGAGCATTCTGGTCTGCCCCTGCAGACGGTCTACTATCCTACATCCAATGCGTCCTACTATCCCGACCGCAGCACATTGGCAGAGACCTTCAGTCTCATCGAGACCGACCTTGCCAATGCCTACGACGGCATCAAGGCCTACGAGGCCAGCGGTGCCAGTGATGTAGCCGACCTGCTCAAGCCCAACGCCGCTTACGTATCTTCGTTTGCCGTAGAGGCTATGATGGCTCGTGTGGCTCTCGTCAAGGGCGACTATCCCACAGCTCTTGCCAAGGCCAAGGACGTAATCACCAACGGTGCCTATACTCTTACCACCATTGCCGATTACAAGAAGCTCTGGACCAATGACGCCGGTACCGAGGTGATCTTCCGCCCCTTCATGTCAAATACTGAGCTTGGCGGTTCGGTAGGTGGTGCTTACATCTCTTCCGACAACCAGACTTGCGACTATATCCCCACCTACGCCACTCTGAATACCTTCGCTGTTGAAGGCGACGTGCGCTTCGACACATTCTTCGAGGTCAACGAGGGTGTAAAGGTCGAGGGTAGCACCTATGCTCTGTACCAGTTTGTCAAGTTCCCCGGCAACAGCTCACTGCGTACCGGTAGCGCTAACAACCTGGTCAACATGTGCAAGCCTTTCCGTCTCTCTGAGATGTACCTCATCGCTGCCGAGGCTGCTGCCCGCACCAATGTGGATGGCTCAAGCTATCTGAACACCTTCCTCAAGAACCGTATCGAGGACTATCAGGCCGCTTCGTTCACCTCTGAGCAGCTGCTCACCTCGGCTCTGCGTCAGCGTCAGCTTGAGTTTGTAGGCGAGGGCTTCCGTCTGAGCGACCTGCGTCGTCTGGGTCTCGGCTTCAGCCGTACTGCCGACTATCCTGCCGCTATGGGTATCAACGGTATCATTACCGTGAAGAGCGCAAGCGTTACCTATAAGGCTGGTGACTATCGTTACACATGGCCTATTCCTCAGAGCGAGCTCGACAGCAACCCCAAGCTGAAGACTCAGCAGAACCCCGGATACGCCGATTAATCAGTATAACTATTAAAGAATACATCACAGTATGAAATATATCAAATTGTTTATGCTCCTTGCAGTGACCGCTTTCTTTGCGGCCTGCTCGGACGATGATGCCAGCTGGAACACCAATGCCGACGTAACCGTCGAGATGGGCAAGACAGAAGTCAAGGTCAAGGAAGGTGCAGGTCTTTTCAATGTGCCTATCGTTGTCAAAGGTGAGACTACAGCTCCCGTGCGTGTACATGTGTCAATGAGAGAGTCGGGCAGCAACCCTGCCAAGAAGGACGTCAACTATATGGTTACTGATACCACCATCGTCATCTCTGACGGTGCCGGCAAGGTAGAAGTCAAGACCGTCGATGACGATGAAATCAATGAAAACCGTACCTTCGAAGTATATATCGTTTCTGCCGATGGCGCCAAGGTAGGCGCCAACTCTTCTACCAATGTTGTACTTCGTGACAACGACTCTGAGTTCTATGAGAAACTCCAGGGTGTATGGAAGATGAAGTGCGTCGACGCCAATGGTGCTGCCAAGGAGTGGTCGGTAACCGTGACCGGCGGCGATGAGGAAAGCGAGGACTACAACCACTATCTCTATGTCTCTGGCATGATGGGCTATGACTGGACAATGGCCGTGCTCAAGTATGACTACGACAAGGCTACCAAACAGGGCTCACTGGCATTCGACGAACTGGGTTCTTACAAGTTTGCCGACGGTGTAGACTTCGGTCTTGGCAATGCTCCTAACTACGTATGTCTCTTCTCTCAAGACGGTAGAAATCTTACTACCGAGCCTATCGGTGGTACCTGGAGTGCAGACTTCAAGACTGTCACCTTCGATGCCGACAAGGTCTTGTGTGGTGGTATCTTCGGTTCCAACGGTTCATTCACGGGTTATATATGGTTCTCTGCCAAGAGCATTACCATGGTACGCTAATCGATTAGCTGAAATCTGCGTGATGACTCATGCGGAAATGACAATAAAAAAGATTGCCGGCACAGCGCTGGCAATCTTTTTTTATGCCATGACCTCATTTTGTTGCCCGATGATAGCCGTTAGGTTGGAAAAAATAATTATTTTTGCATACGAGTTTGCTAATGAACACGTTATCGACAAAAATGTCAAATAAAATAATTCAAATCATGATGAAAAGATTCCTTACTGCACTGTTGCTGTTGGTAGCTACAGTAGCAGTCCATGCCGTCCCCGCCGACCCAAGCGTGTGGCGCATCTTCAAAACTGCCGATGGCAAGACTGTTCGCGTACAGCTGTGTGGCGACGAGTTTATGCGTTACTGGAAAGCCGAGAACGGCGCCTGTTACACCCTTGAGAGCAACGATGTGCTGCGTGTGGCAGACATGCAGCAGCTGCAGCTCAACGCCACCAACATGCGCAGCCAGATGGAGCCTGCCCGCAGTCAGGGCAAGCAGCGCAAGTCGTGGAGAGAGAAGGTGGCACAGCGTGTCAACTTCACCGGCGAGAAGCGTTGCCTCATTATCCTCGCCCAGTTCTCTGACGTCGCTTTCACGATGGACGACCCCCAGGCTTACTACAACCGCGTGGCCAATGAGAAAGGTCTCAAAGAAGGTAAGTTTGTAGGCAGCGTGGCAGACTACTTCAGCGCCCAGAGCGGTGGCGTGTTCAACATCACCTTCGACGTGGTAGGTCCCTATACCCTCGGCTCGCAGGTTTCTTATGGTGGCAATGTCAACGGCAACGACCAGAACGCCCGTGGTATGATACTTGATGCCTGCAACAAGGCTTATGCCGATGGCCTCGACTTCTCGCCCTATGACTGGGACGGCGACGGCTTTGTCGAGGAAGTCTATGTCATCTATGCCGGCCGTGGCGAGGCTACTGGTGGCGGTAAAAATACCGTATGGCCCCACAAGTGGCAGCTCGCTTCGCCCGTGAAGTATGGCAACAAGTATGTCAGCGTCTACGCCTGCTCCAACGAGTTGCGCAGTGCCAGCAGCTATATGGGCATCGGCACCATCTGCCACGAGTTCTCCCACTGCTTGGGTTATCCCGACATGTATGACACCCGCGGCAACTCTGGTACCAGCAACACCTGGTATGGCATGGGCACCTGGGACCTCATGTGCTCGGGCAGCTACAATGGCAACGAGTATTGTCCTGCCGGCTACACCGCTTACGAGAAGATGGTCGGCGGATGGATTAAGCCCGTTGACCTCTCTGAAACTCTTACCTGCAGCGTCAAGGACCTGAAGACCACTGCCAAGGGTGGCGAAGTCTACAAAGTGACCAACCCCGGCAGCAGCAATGAGTACTATCTCATCGAGAACCGTCAGCAGGAAGGTTGGGACAAGTATATCGCGGCTTCGGGCATTATGATCAATCATATCGACTATAATCCTACTCTCTGGCAGTGGAACTGCCCCAATACTCCTGATAGAGGCAACGACCACGAGCGCATCACCATCATCCCTGCTGACAATGTCAAGAGCGGTGAAACAGAGGCGGGCGACGCATGGCCCTATGGCGGACACAACAGTCTGGGCAATAACACCAGTCCGGCCTGTGTGGTGTATAACGACAACAACGGCAGGATGCTTATGAACATCCTCATCAGCAAGATGTCTTGCTCGGGCGGTCTGGCTTCGTTCAACTTTGCCAACCTCAACAACGGCGCTTCTCAGGAAGGCTATCTGCTCAAGGAGACCTTCGACCGCTGTCTCGGTACCGGTGCCAACGACGACAAGGGCTTCTACAAGCCCGACAACCTCCTGCAAGCAAAAAACTTTGCCAATGGTACTTTCGAACCCGATGTTACAGGATGGGAAGCTGGCATGACCCTCAAGGGCGCTTACCAGTGTGCGGTCATCGGCCGCAATGGCAACGCATCAGGCACCTATGATCTGACGAGTCCTTCATTCAATGTCGACGCCAACACGCCTGTCACCATCAAGTTCAAGGCTGCTCCCTTCGACAAGAACAACAGCAATACGCTCACCCTCTCTACCAGCAACGGTACGCTGTCGACCACTACTTTCAACCTGACCGAAGGCCAGTGGACCGACTGCAGCACCACGCTGAGAGCATCGGGCAAGACGCAGCTCACCTTCAACTCCTGCCGTCTCTTCCTCGATGAGGTTGAAATCCAGACCAGCGTAGAGTCGGGTATCGACAATGTCTACACCCCCTCTTCGCGTCCCGCCAAGGTGGGCATCTACACCCTCTCGGGTGTCTATCTCGGCACCGACGCCAGCTCGCTCCCCCACGGCGTCTACATCATCAACGGCCATAAGGTAGTGAAGTAAGGGTTACACCTTATTAATATATATAGGCATCGCCGACATCGTGTCCTCTGTGGACATGGTGTCGGCGATGTGGGTTGTAGTTGTAAGCCCTTTGGGAGAACTGGGGTGGGGTACGCTGCTGGTCACTTTTGTTGTGGAGCTTGTCAGCAGCAGCAACTCTGTAGGAGTTGCGCTTTCCCAGCCCAGGGTTGCGGGCGTAGTCCGCTACCCTGGGTAGCTGCACAACTATTATAGCTACTCTGAAGGAGTTGCGATTAGCCGAAGGCGTTATGCTCGGTTAATACTAATCGTCTACACCTTTTTTTCCATTATCCTGCTGGAGGTAACGCCTACGGCTAAACGCAACACTTTACCTTTCCGCGTCGCAAAGCGCCGCGCCGGTGACCTTCGGTTCAGCGTTGCTACCTTTTTTGTACTAATACCCAGGGTAGAGGCGCTTCGCACCTCAACCCTGGGCTGTGAAATCGCAACTCCTACAGAGTTGCCGGGGGTGCGTACCGTCTGCGCCGTACTGCCTATGCCGTTGTCGGGTGTCAAATCGCTATTTACGCTCATGGGAAGACTGGGGTGGGGTACGCTGCTGGTCTCTTTTGTTGTGGAGCTTGTCAGCAGCAGCAACTCTGTAGGAGTTGCGCTTCCCCAGCCCAGGGTTGCGGGCGTAGTCCGCTACCCTGGGTAGCTGCACAACTATTATAGCTACTCTGAAGGAGTTGCGATTAGCCGAAGGCGTTATGCTCGGTTAATAATAATCGTCTACACCTTTTTTTTCCATTATCCTGCTGGAGGTAACGCCTACGGCTAAACGCAACACTTTACCTTTCCGCGTCGCAAAGCGCCGCGCCGGTGACCTTCGGTTCAGCGTTGCTACCTTTTTTGTACCAATACCCAGGGTAGAGGCGCTTCGCACCTCAACCCTGGGCTGTGAAATCGCAACTCCTACAGAGTTGCCGGGGGTGCGTACCGTCTGCGCCGTACTGCCTATATCATTGACCAAGGTAAAACAACTCCGCACCTCTACCTTGAGCTATGTAATCGCAACTCCATTACCTTTCCGCGTCGCATTGCGCCGTGCCGGTGACCTTCGGTTCACAGTTGCCGGTGATGTGTACCGTCTGCGCCGTACTGCCTATATCATTGACCAAGGTAAAACAACTCCGCACCTCAACCTTGGGCTATGTAATCGCAACTCCTACAGAGTTGCCGGGGGTGCGTACCGTCTGCGCCGTATTGCCTATATCATTGACCAAGGTAAAACAACTCCGCGCCTCAACCTTGGGCTATGTAATCGCAACTCCTACAGAGTTTCCGGGGGTGCGTACCGTCTGCGCCGTTCTGCCTATATCATTGACCAAGGTAAAACCACTCCGCACCTCAACCTTGGGCTATGTAATCACAACTCCATTACCTTTCCGCGTCGCATTGCGCCGCGCCGGTGACCTTCGGTTTAGAGTTGCCGGTGATGTGTACCGTCTGCGCCGTATTATCTATGCCGTTGTCAGGTGTCAAATCGCTATTTACCCTCATGGGAAGACTGGGGTGGGGTACGCTGCTGGTCACTTTTGTTGTGGAGTTTGTCAGCAGCAGCAACTCTGTAGGAGTTGCGCTTTCCCAGCCCAGGGTTGCGGGCGTAGTCCGCTACCCTGGGTAGCAGCACAACTATTATAGCTACTCTGAAGGAGTTGCGATTAGCCGCAGGCGTTATGCTCGGTTAATACTAATCGTCTCTACATTGCATCCCATTATCCTGCATTACTCTATTTGTCTGTTCTCGGTCTATGGCGGGGTTCTCAAAATCTTGGGGGATAGTCTGCTAAAAAGCGGACATTCGTTTGGCTCTTTCAGCCAAAATCCTTAACTTTGTGTGCGTTATAACAATCATCAATGTCATGAAGAAAATTTCAACACTACTCCTGCTGATGGTGGCAAGCCTTACCGCCTCGGCTCAGTATCAGGCTTCGCCCGAAATCCTCAAGGCCCGTACCGAATTCCAGGACAACAAGTTTGGCATCTACATCCACTGGGGACTCTACTCCATGCTCGGCAACGGCGAGTGGGTGATGAGTAACCGCAACATTAATTATAAGGAATATACCCACCTGGCCGACGGCTTCTATCCCTCCAAGTTCGACGCCGAGGAATGGGTCAAGGCGTTCAAGGCCGCCGGTGCCCGCTACGTCACCTTTACCACCCGTCATCACGATGGCTTCTCGATGTTCAAGACATCGGCCAATAACTATAACATCGTCGATGGTACTCCCTTCCACCGCGATGTGCTCAAAGAGCTCGCTGATGCCTGTCAGAAGTATGGCATCAAGCTCCACCTCTACTATTCACACGTAGACTGGTCGCGCCCCGACTATCCTCAGGGATGGAGCGGTATGGGTATCGGCAAGCCCAAGGACCAGTACAACTACGACTCCTACCTCGCTTTCATGAAGCACCAGCTCACCGAGCTGCTCACCAACTATGGCCCCATCGGTGCCATCTGGTTTGACGGCTACTGGGACCAGAAGAACAACCCCAAGTTTGACTGGCGTCTCGACGAGCAGTACAGCCTTATCCACCGCCTGCAGCCCGGCTGTCTCGTGGCCAACAACCACCACAAGGCCCCCAAGCCCGGCGAAGACCTGCAAACCTTTGAGCAGGACCTGCCCGGTCAGAACACAGCCGGTTATTCCAAGGGAACGGTGATAGGACAGTTGCCTCTGGAGACTGTGATGACCATGAACAAGGTCTGGGGCTACGACATCACCGACAAGAAGTACAAGAGCTCTGAATATATCATCCAGCACATCATCAAGGCTGCCGGCAACAATGCCAACTATGTCATCAACATCGGTCCCCGCCCCGACGGCAAGCTGCCCGTAGAGGCTGTCGAGCGCCTCAAGGCTATTGGTGACTGGATGGGCCGCTATGGCGAGACCATCTACGGCACCCGCGGTGGCATCGTGCGTCCCCATGACTGGGGCGTTACCACCCAGAAGGGCAACACCCTCTATGTGCATATCATGAACTGCCAGGACCGTGCCCTCTTCCTTCCCCTCACCGATCGCCGTGTGGCCAGTGCGCGTATGTTTGACGGTCACCAGAAGGTGCGTGTCAGCAAGAACGCTGAGGGCGTGACCCTCGAGCTCCCCGCTGTGCCCAAGGGTGTGGACACCATCGTTGAGCTGACTCTCAAATAGTCTGCCGCCTCTCACCAAGAGAACCAACAAAGCCCGAAACCATCTGCAGGTTTCGGGCTTTGTCATATCCTTGAGCTTGGGGGTGGGGAGAGGGGATGTAGGTGGTATCAGATTTGCCTCACATTACCCCTTCAGATGCTCAAAATCAGGCAGTCCGTAGTCAGTCCTTGCCTCGCCCCGCCCAGTAATTACTTGAATGATTGAAAAAATAACACGAATTAATGCTAAACTTTTTGTGTGTCACTCTGTTTTTTGCTATCTTTGCCTTATCATGAAGAAGACCGTATCATTCATCCTCATGGCGATGCTGTCGCTCAGCCTCAGCGCCGCCAAAGTGGTTACCTCGGCGTCGCTCAAGCTCGTTGCCGATGGCAAGACCCTTAACACCGAAGCTATCCAGAACGCCATCGACCGTCTGTCTAAGAAGGGCGGCGGCAAGTTGACAATCAGCAAGGGCCTTTACCTCACCGGGGCCATCCAGCTGAAGAGTGGGGTAGAGCTCCACCTCGAGCGCGGTGCCGTGCTCTTGGGCAGCACCAATCCCGATGACTATTACCAGCTGCAGGTGATGGGCGACGGCGACGTGGTGCGCAAGGACAACTCCAAGTATGCCCTCGTGCTCGCCCAGGGTGCCCGCAATATCGCCCTCACCGGCGAGGGAGTCATCGACGGACAGGGTCAGGAGCTGGCGCTCACCATCGACTCGCTCGTGAAATGTGGCGTGAAGAGTGACCCCAACTACAGCAAGCGTCTGCGTCGTCCCAGTGAGATCATGCGTCCCAAGCTCTTCTTCTTCTCCGAGTGTGACGGAGTCGAAATCGCCGGCCTCCATCTGCGCAACAGCGCCTGCTGGGGTCTCTCCTTCGACCTCTGCTCCAATATGAATCTCCATCACCTCGATGTCTACAACCGTGCCTACTGGAACAACGACGGTATCGACATGACCGACTGCCGCGACTCGCGTATCACCAACTGCCGCATCAATGCCGCCGACGATGGTATCTGCCTGAAGAGCTACCACAAGCGCGGCGTAAGCCAGAACCTCGTCATCGACAGCTGCGAGATACGCAGCTCTGCCTCGGCTGTCAAGTTCGGCACTGCCACTTGGGGTAATTTCCGCGACATCACCATTACCAACA
Organism: Prevotella sp. P4-67; assembly: GCF_002251325.1. Classification (NCBI taxonomy): domain Bacteria; kingdom Pseudomonadati; phylum Bacteroidota; class Bacteroidia; order Bacteroidales; family Prevotellaceae; genus Prevotella; species Prevotella sp. P4-67. The sequence goes on along the minus strand of NZ_NPJL01000011.1, from coordinate 154,695 downwards.
TCCGCGTAATCGACACCTTCCGCTCGTGCATCGCCATCGAGAGCGTCGACGGTTCGCAGATCGAGAACATCGTAGTCGACGGTCTCAAGGCAACCAATACCGGCAACGCCATCTTCGTCAAGTTGGGCAACCGTGCCAAGAACGACCAGGGCTATATCCGCAACATCACCCTGCGCAATATGGATGTTGAGCTCGCCTTCGGCCGTCCCGACACCGACTATGATATCCGCGGCCCCGAGGTGAGCTACTTCCACAACCCCTTCCCCTCAAGTATCACCGGTTGGCCCGGTCATCCTGTAGAGAACGTGGTGCTCGAGAACATCAATATCAGCGCTCCCGGTCGTGCCGACAAGGGTATGGCCTATGTCAAGGCGCCCGAGGTTCCCGAAAACTACGACCGCTACCCTGAGTTCACCATGTTTGGCGAGCTCCCCGCCTGGGCTTTCTTCCTGCGCCACGTCGAGGGCATCACCCTGCGCAATGTCAACCTCACCCTGCGCGACCGCGACTTCCGTCCCGCCATCTGCCAGGTCAATGTCAACGGCTACAAGGACGAGGGAGTCAACATCACTCTGCCCGAGCCCAAGCACTGTGGCAAGTGCCATCGTCACGATTAATCTACATATACTTATATAGACATTAGTAACAACCACAACTATCATCGGGCAGACGCTGCCCATAGCAAACATTATGAAATACCGTAACTATATCCTCGTGGCAGCCATGATGCTCGTTGCCACTGTGGCCGAAGCTGCCAAGACCGTGAGCTCTACGGCTCTCAAACTCGTAGCCGACGGTCAGACCGTCAACACTCCCGCCATCCAGCGCGCCATCGACGACCTGAGTCGTAAGGGCGGCGGCACCATCGTCTTCGAGCCCGGCAACTATGTCATCGGTACCCTCGAGCTGCGTTCCAATATCGAGCTCCACCTCAAGAGCGGCGCCACCCTCTTGGGCAGTACCAATCCCTATGACTACATCGACATCACCAAGGAGGGCGCCGACCGCAGCGACCCTAAGAAGTGGAACTATCTGAGCCTCGCGCTCATCGAGGCATACCAAGCCAAGAACATCAAGCTCACCGGCGAGGGCACCATCGACGCCCGCGGCTGCGAGCTGGCTCTCGCTATCGACAGCCTGCACAAGGCTGGCGTGCGCCCCGACCCCAACTACTTTGACCGACTCAACCGCCCACGTGAGGCCATGCGCCCCAACCTCTTCACCATCAATGCCTGTGACGGTATCGAGGTGAGCGGACTCCATCTGCGCAACGGCGCCTGCTGGGGACTCGTCTTCTTCCAGTGCAAAAACCTGCTTATCGAGCGCGTGGATGTGCTCAACCGCGCCTACTGGAACAACGACGGCATCGACATCGTGGACTGCCAGCACGTCATCATCCGCGACAGCCACGTCAATGCTGCCGACGACGGTATCTGCCTCAAGTCAGACAAGCTCGAGCTCGCCTGCGACGACATCCAGGTCTACAACTGCGCTGTGGAGAGCTCGGCGTCGGCCATCAAGTTCGGCACCAACTCTGCCGGTGGTTTCAAAAACATTACCATCCGTGACATCAAGGTCAGCAACACCTTCCGCTCTGCCATAGCCATCGAGGCTGTCGACGGCGGCGAAGTGCGCAACGTGCTCGTTGAGAATATCCACGCCCTCAATACCGGCAACCCCATCTTCATCCGCTTAGGCAAGCGCCAGGCCGACCGCCGCGACGGCATCGTCGATGGTGTGACCATCCGCAACATGGTGTGCGAAGTTCCCTTCGAGCGCCCCGATGTAGGCTATAAGTTGCGCGGCCCCATCACCAACACCATGCGCAACCCTATGCCTTCGAGCATCGTGGGCATCCCCGGCGTCAAGGTGCGCAATGTACTCATCGACAATGTCACCATCATCTATCCCGGTGGAGCCGACAAGGGTCTGCGCTACCTCACCATGGGCGAGCTCAGCAAGATACCCGAGCAGATTAACCGTTATCCCGAGTTTGATATGTTTGGCGAGCTGCCCTGCTACGGTTTCTACGTGCGCCATGCCGATGGCGTCACCTTCCGCAATGTCAACCTCCTGCTCCGCAACGACGACTTCCGTCCTGCCTTCGTTCTCGACGACGCTTCGAATGTCAAGTTTGAGAACATCTCTTACCCCTTTGGCAAGACGAACGGACAAATCTACGATAACTCCAAGCAATGAAACGTAAGCTCTTCACCCCTCTGAGCATGGGCGCCATGGCGCTCGCTCTCGTCATGGTGGCCTGCGGCAAGGCGCCGCAGCTCACCCGCGACAATGTCGATGACGTGCTCGCCCACATGACCCTCGACGAGAAGATCAACATCGTCGTGGGCGCCGGCAATGAGACCTTCACCGGCTATGGCAACACCAAGAAGCTCGTGCCCGGTGCTGCCGGAACCACCTCGCCCATCCCCCGCCTCGGCATCCCGCCCACCGCGCTCACCGATGGCCCTGCCGGTCTCCGCATCGATACCATGCGCGAGGGCCAGAGCCGCCGCTACTACCACACCGGCTTCCCCATCGGCACCGCCCTTGCCTCGTCGTGGAACCAGCCCCTCATCTATGAGGTGGGAGAGGCCATCGGCAACGAGGCCCATGAATACGGGCTCGACCTCATCTTCGGCCCGGGCATGAACCTGCACCGCGACCCGCTCGGAGGCCGCAACTTCGAGTACTACTCCGAAGACCCGCTCCTCACCGGTAAGATGGCGGCAGCCTTTGTGCGCGGCATCCAGAGCCAGCATGTCGGCGCCACCCTCAAGCATTTTGCCGTGAACAACCAGGAGACCAACCGCAAGGACGTCGATGTGCGCATCGCCCAGCGACCCCTGCGCGAGCTCTACCTGAAGCCCTTCGAGATAGCCGTGCGTGAGAGCGATCCCTGGTCGGTGATGAGTGCGTACAATATGATCAACGGCCAGCAGTGTATGGAGAGTCGCGACCTGCTCACCACCATCCTCCGCGGCGACTTTGGTTTCCGTGGTTTCGTGGTGAGCGACTGGGCTGCCCCCGGATGGCGCGACTCCGGCCGCGAGATATGGGCTGGCAACGACCTGCTTGCCCCCGGCACCGCCCAGCAGCGTCAGGAGATCAAGGCCGCCGTCAAGGCCGGCACCCTCTCTGTGGCTGCCCTCGACAGCTGTGCCCGCCGTATGCTCCAGTTTGTAGCCCGCACCGAGCGCATCACCCCCCGCACCTATAGCGAGAACCCCGACCTCAAAGCCCACGCCATCAAGTCGCGCGAGGCTGCCGAGGAAGGCATCGTGCTGCTCGAGAACCATAACCAGACCCTGCCCCTCGCCAAGGAGACCCGGCGCGTGGGCATGTTTGGCGTCTCCTCTTACAACTTCATCTCCGTCGGCACCGGCTCGGGCAATGTCAAGACCCCCCACACCGTCAATCTCCTTGAGGGATTTGCCAATGTGGGCGTCGAGACCAATGCCGACGTGGCACAGACCTATCAGCGCATCATCCGCGATACCATCGCAGCCCGCGCCTACGACCCGCTGGGCTACGCCGCCATCCCCGAGCTCACCATTGACTCGGCTGTCATAGCCCGCAGCGCCCAGACCGACGATGTCGCCATCATCACCATCGGCCGCAGCTGTGGTGAGGGAGCCGACCGCCTGCAGCAGACCGAATATCTGCTCTCCGACGTCGAACACAGGCTCATCGCCCAGGTGAGCCGAGCCTTCCACGCCGCCCAGAAGCGCGTGGTAGTGGTGCTCAATGTGTCGGGCGTGGTCGAGGTGGCATCCTGGCGCTCGCTCGCCGACGCCGTGGTGCTCTCGTGGTTGCCCGGACAGGAAGCCGGCGACGCCGTATGCCGCGTGCTCACCGGCAAGGTGTGTCCCTCGGGCCGCCTGACCATGACTTTCCCTCTGCGCTACGAAGACTGCAGCACCCACGACAACTTCCCCTACGACTACCACGGCCCCAAAGCTATCGGTAACTACCCCAAGATACCGCGTACGCCGGCCATTAAGAACGTACACTACGTCGACTATGTCGAGGGCATGTACGTGGGATACCGCTACTTCGACACCTTCAACCGCCCTGTGGCCTATCCCTTTGGCTTCGGACTCAGCTACACCACCTTCGCCTACAGCGACGCCGTCTGCCGCGCCCAGGCCGATGGCAACTTCGCCCTCAGCGTCAAGGTCACCAACACCGGAACCTGCGCCGGCAAGGAGGTGGTACAGGTCTATGCCCCCGTGCGCTCGCTGAGCCATCAGCTCGTCGCCTTTGGCAAGACCCGCACGCTCCAGCCCGGCGAGAGCGAGACCCTCAGTCTCACCATCACCCAGCGCGACCTCGCCTGCTTCGACGAGGCGCAGAACGCATGGGTACTCGATGCCGGCGACTATACCCTCGAGATTGGCGCCAATGCCCGCGATGCCCGGCTGAAAGCCCACATCCAGGAGTCGGCACCCCTCGTCGTCGTGCGGGTCAACGGCGTGCTCCGCTAAGCGGTCTGCCCCATACAAAGAGAGCGGGGAGACGTGCCTGTCTATGGCATGCCTCCCCGCTCTTGTCGTATGGGGCTGCGTTATGGCTTCACATATTCGCCGTTGACCTTGACCGGCTCCACGTGCAGATTGATATACGTTTCCTCGCCAAACCGCTCCCTCAGCCGCTGCTCTATGTTGGTGGCGTGCTGATGGGCTTCGTAGAGCGAGAGCGCTCCCGGCATGCGCACGTGCATATCGATGGCGATGTGGCTGCCTATGCGGCGCGTGCGCAGATGGTGGATGGCGCTCACCGTGGGCTCTTCGCTGGCGATGTCGGCTATCTGCCGCTCCATGTCTTCGGGCAGACTCTTCTCGAGCAGCTCGCCCATCGACTGGCCCACCAGTGTATAGGCGGTGCGCATGATGAAGACGCTCACCACCACGGCGGCGATGGGGTCGAGCACAGCCCAGCGGCTGCCCAGGATGATGGCGCCGCCGATGCCTATGGCTGTGCCGATGCTCGAGAGCGCGTCAGAGCGGTGATGCCATGCGTTGGCGACCACGGCGGGCGAGTCCAACCGTCGGCCTACGCTTACCGTGAAGCGGTAAGCCCACTCCTTGAGCGCTATGCTCATCAGCGCTGCCGCCAGAGCTATCCACCCCGGCTGCTCGAGCGCCTCGCCCCTCATGGCGTCCACTATCTTGTCTGCGCCACCATAGCAGAGCATTGCGCCCACCACGCCCAGCGCCATGCCGATGGCTGCCGTCGCCAGCGTCTCATACTTGCCGTGACCGTAGTCATGGTCTCCGTCTTCGGGTTTGCTGCCCAGCCTTACGAAGACCACCACCACCACATCGGTCAGAAAGTCCGACAACGAGTGTACGGCATCGGCTATCATCGCAGCCGAACCGCCCACGATGCCGGCGACAAACTTGAATATCAGCAGCACCACATTGATGATGCTGCCCTTGATGGTCACCCTGTTGATGGCGCGCACCCGCTCGTCGGCGACCATCTGTTCCTCCTTCTTCGTTATTGTCATGATATTTTGCATTTACGTTGGCCCCGAAGATAGGGTCAACGGTGCAAAAGTACACATTATTTATATATATAGTATCATTTCCCCCATTTTTTTTCATCCCCATTTTTGTAGGAATAAGGCCTGACAATTCCCCCATGCGGTGTGGTGTAGGCGTGGAGATGATGGTGCGGGTGGAGTTGTAGGTAGGTGTAGGCGTGGGGATGATGGTGCGGGTGGAGTTGTGGGTAGGTGTAGGTGTGGGGTTGATGGTGCGGATTTAGGTATGTGTTGGAGTAGGTGAGGGCATGATGGTGTGGGTGGAAGCAAAGGTTGGAGTAGTTTAAGAGGACACAAGTGGCCAAGTGGGGGTATAGTACGCACCCAGCGGCAACTCCTTCAGAGTTGCCGCTGCTGGAGAAGGGGCTCATTATGTTTGAAATTAAACAAATTTTAGGGTATGAAACGACTATTTCGCATCCTGCAACGCATAAATCCAAGTCCGAAATAGTGAAATCGCACCTTGAAATGATGATTAATGCCATCTCGGGCTACATCTCTGTGATGCCCCTGCCATTCCCCGTGGCCATATATATAATAATGTGCATCCCCACCGCATCCCCACTACATTCGTCGGTCGGCGCCCTGTCTGTGCTGCTTGTCCCAATTATTCCTCTTCTTCCACCAATTATCGTCCTTTTCCCGCCAATTATCACTCCGATTTTAACGATTATTCCCCATTTCCTGTTACAATTCAAAAAAATATTAAATATTAATAGAAGAAATGACATATTTATAAGTTGTTATCAAATTTTAATGCTTACATTTGCGAGTGAAATGGTGTTGACGGGCCCGAGCAGCCCCCGAGACACACCAAAACACAGAAAAAAGTGAGTGAAAGCCAGTGGTCAAATACATCTGGTGCTTGCATAGCGTCAACCGTATCTTGTAAAACTTGGTTAGTTACGAAACTTATATTATTTATTACCTTTTAAATCATAGTTTATGGATGAGAAACTGAAAAAGACTTCATTCAGTGCTTTGAACATTTCGAAGCAGTGGGCATATTTGTTCGCTGCCTCTATGTTGACCCTTGCTCCGCTGTCAGCGTCAGCAAGCGAAAGCAACAACCTGAATGCAAGCAAGTCTCTTGCCGTACAGCAAGACAAGAAAACAGTCAGTGGTACCGTGGTTGATGCCAACGGTGAACCCATCATCGGTGCTACCGTTAAGGAGGTAGGTACGCAGAACGCTACCATTACCGACGTCAACGGTACCTTCAAACTCAACGTGAAGCCGGGCGCAATGCTCACGGTGTCAAGCGTAGGTTTCAAGGAGCAGACCGTAAAGGCCAGTGACAAAGTAGATGTAACCCTGAAAGAGGACGCAGAAGTACTCGAGCAGGTAGTAGTCGTAGGTTACGGTACAGCCAAGCGTAAGGACGTGTCTGGCGCCATCACCAGCGTGAAGTTTGATGACGGCAAGCTGACCAACCTGCCTAACCCTAACGCCCTGTCTGCCCTGTCAAGCCAGGTAGCCGGTCTGCACTACTCTCCTACGAGCAGTGCTGCTGGTGACAACTCTTCTACCATGACTCTGCGTGGTAAGAACGTTATCCCAGAGAGTCCTGCTGCTGCTAAGCAGGCTAACAATGCTCCTCTGCTCATCGTCGATGGCGTTATCTCTTATGGCGGTATCAGCGAAATCAATACCAATGACATCGCTACCATCGACGTGTTGAAGGACGCTTCTGCAGCCGCTATCTACGGTTCGCGTGCTGCCAACGGTGTGATCATCATCACCACCAAGCGTGGCGAGAGCGCCAAGCCTACAGTACGTTTCAACTCTTCTTGGAGCTTCTCTGACTGGAGCCGTAAGCCAGAGTTTGTTAACAACACCGAGCGCTTCTTGATGAACCGTTTCTATGCCAAGCAGGCTGCTGGTGACACGCGTTTCCCCGCAGATGCTACATGGTCTATGGATTTCTTCAAGCAAAACAAGGAAGCCTTCTTCGTTACCACAACTGAAGAGCAGGCTTACGATGCCGGCATGTGGACCAACTGGCTCGACGAAGTTACCCGCACTGGTGTAGGCCAGCAGTACGACCTGAGTGTTGCCGGTGGCAGCAAGGGCGTCAAGTACTACCTCTCTGGCGACTACACTCGCCGTCAGGGTGTACAGCGTGGTGATGACTACGAGAAGTACAACGTAATGTCTAAGATTGACATCGACGTTACCGACTGGTTGAAGGTTGGTTTGAAGGCCAACTACCTCGGCTGGCGTCAGTGGGGTGTAACCGCTACTCTCGGTAACGCCGAGTGGTATTCTCCTTTCTCATTCAAGACTGTTCAGCCTGTTAGAGATGCTGATGGCAATATCGTTGAGAGCTCACTCAAGTATACCTCTTGGTACAACTCTCACCCCGATGGCAATACCCTCAGCCCTCTGTGGGGTTCAGGCGTTAGCGGTGGTGTAGCCGACTCTTATCTCTATGGTGTCAACGACAGAAACGGTAACAACGTCAATGGCGTGTTGACCGCACAGGTTGACTTCCCATTCCTTAAGGGTCTGTCTTATCGCTTCACCTTGAACGCTCAGCGCAACTCAAGCTACCAGGATACATTCAACCGTCCCGAGATGTGGGTAGACACCCGCAATACCGGTCAGATGGACGACCCAACTAAGTTCAACAACAAGGTTGAGGGTATCTCTACAGCTTCTGTTTCTTCATACTGGAATACCGACAATATCTTGACCTATGGTACAGATATCGACAAGCACCACGTTGACGCAATGGTAGGTTACACTCGTGAGTCTTACGACAACAACTACCGTTACCTCAGCTTCAAGGACTTCACCGGTTCTACCTCTCTGGGTTACTACGGTGCTTCTGCTGCCAACACTCAGAATGTAAGACGCGAGCGCACTCGTACCCAGTCTGCTGCTTACCTGGCTCGTTTCAACTACAACTTCGACAGCAAGTACTACGTAACCTTCAACTACCGTCGTGACGGTTTCTCTGCTTTCGCCGAAGGCAAGAAGTGGGGTAACTTCTACGGTGTGTCTGGTGCATGGGTATTCAGCAAGGAAAACTTCATCAAGGACAACCTCACTTGGCTCGACTATGCCAAGCTGCGTCTCTCTTGGGGTCAGAACGGTAGCCGTTCGGTTAGCGCTTACGCCACCAACTCTACTATCTCTACCACCAAGACATGGCTTGACAACCAGTCTACTCTCGGTTACCTTGCCAGCACTCTGGGTAACAAGGATCTGACATGGGCTACCATTACCAAGTACAACCTCGGTTTGGACTTCAGCGTGCTCAACAGCCGACTCGATGGTACTATCGATATCTATAGCGGCCGCACCACCAACATGCTGATGCAGCGCTCTGTACCTTATCCTTCTGGTTTCAACACTGCTTACGCTAACGTAGGTAAGGTGAGCAACAAGGGTATTGAGGTAACTCTGCACTCTGTCAACATCAATGGCGACGGTAAGGACAATGTACGTTGGGAGTCTAACCTCGTATTCGACCTGAACCGCAACAAGGTTATGGAGCTCTACGGCAAGAACTATAAGGGTGTAGAGGCCGACGATGTGGCCAACTTCCACACCTATGGTCCTCAGTCTTACTATGCTCTGATGGTAGGTAGCTCTATCACCGCTGCTTACGACCTGAAGAAGCTCGGTATCTTCCAGAGCCAGGAAGAGATTGACAACTATACATGGAAGAACCCCGAGACTGGCGCCGTTAGCAAGATTCAGCCCGATGCCAAGCCCGGTGACGTGAAGTTCATGGACTGGAACAACGATGGTAAGATTTCTGCTGAAGACCGCCACTGCATTGGTGACCAGGATCCTCTGTTCACTCTGAACTTTGGCAACACCATCAGCTATAAGAACTTCTCTCTGTACTTCAACTTCCGTTGGATGCCAGGTAGCGACAGCCACTTCCTCGGTTACGACCCATTCGCTTGGGGGCCCAATGGTGGCAGCGGCAACCAGCTTGACCGCGTAAACCCATGGCGTGCCGACAACAAGAACAACGACTATCCTCGCTATGGATGGAGCAACCAGTTTGACTACCTCTGGTGGAACAGCCGCGGCTTCCTCAAGCTCAAGGACCTCGTGTTCTCTTACAACTTCGACCGCAACCTCATTGCACCTCTCGGCCTCACCGGTCTCCGTGCATACGTATCAGGTACCGACCTCTTCACCATCACCAACTGGTCTGGTCTCGATCCTGAAACTGGTGGTACTATCGCTGCCGGCGCTGCTTCTACCAAGTATGCAAGCAATGGCGCTTACCGCACCATCACCTTCGGTCTTAACGTGACATTCTAACACATCTAAAAGACAACAGCTATGAAATTAACAAAACAGATATTGGGCATCGTCGCACTTGGTGCGATGGCCCTTACCCAGACAGCCTGCCAGAGCGACTCTGACTTCTTGAAGGAGCACTCTTACAAGCAAGACGACTCGGGTATGTTCAATACTGAAAACGAGGTGGCTATGGCTATCAACTCCTGCTATAAGGAGGTCAACTACCTGGTTCTCGGTCAGACCCACGGTTATCACTCTTATATGCTTACGGGTGTAGGTCTGGATACATACACAGAGAACAACAACAACGACTGCTTCTCTAACTGGACTAAGCTTAACTCTGCCAACGGTTACAGCCGTCACTGGTACAATGAGTTGTACTACCTCGTAAACTACGCCAACACAGCCATCTACGCCATCGAGACCAAGGATATCAAGTATACTACTGCAGAGAAGAAGAACGAGCTCCTGGGCGAGGCACGCTTTATGCGTGGTTGGGCATTCCGCATGCTCGCCGGTATGTTTGGTAATGTGCCTTACCTCGACAAGCCTACCAAGAAGATTGAGATGGGTTACCAGCCCAACACCCGTCAGGAAGTATGGGAGAAGTGCTACGATGACTTCAAGTTTGCTGCTGAGAATATGTCTAAGACAGAGCGTAAGCAGGGATGTGTAACCCGTGCTGCTGCCGACCACATGCTCGCAGAAATCTGCTTGGCTCTCGGTAAGTTTGACGAGGCTATCCAGGCTACCAGCCGCGTAATCGGCGGTCAGGACGGTGACTATCACCTGATGACTACTCGTTTCGGTACTGAGGCCAGCCGTGCTACCGACCGCTACGGTCACTCTCTCGCTGCCGACAAGGGTGGTGCTTATTGGGACCTCTTCGCTACACCCGGCAACGGTTCAGGCAATACCAACCAGGACTACGGTGTAACTGGTAACAAGGAGGCTCTTTGGACCAGCCAGTTCTCTGTAGGTAACTACTCTAATGGTGGTAGCGGTGACGCTTGGTGGCGTATGCGCAACAACACCATGGAAGGCGACTTCATGAGCAACAAGGTTCGTAACTGCGGTACCAACCGTACCGATAATGGTGTGAAGTTCTACCTCTTCGGTGACGACGCTATGTGCTATCCCGCAGGTGTTCAGGGCGGTTCAAGCAGCCTCGGTGTTTCTACCTCTGCTATTGCTGCCGGCCGTTATCAGGCTAACAACACTCGCGACTCTATCGGTGGTGGTTATGCTTACGGTAGCAACCGTAACTGGCCTTGCCGTTACATCTTTGACCCACTGGAGCCTGGTTACATCTGGGCTAAGGCTACCGACCCTGCACAGCCAGGTAAGGCAGACTTCCGTTGCTCTGAGACTATGATGCAGCGCGACTGGTACACTCCCGGTGGTACCAAGTGGAGCGTACAGTGGAAGTATGCTAAGGATCGCGAGAGGGCTCATCCCGGCAACTCAGCTTATGTTTTGAACGCCAGCGATACCCTCGATATCTTCCCACGTTTCTGGAAGTTCTCTCAGGAAAAGCATCCTAACGGTGACGTTAAGGAGTGTGAGTACGAGCCTTACCTGATCCGTATCGCTGAGACCTACCTGCTCCGTGCCGAGGCTTACCTCGCCAAGGGCGACAAGCAGAAGGCTGCCGACGATATCAACGTAATCCGCGACCGTGCCAACGCTCCCCGTTGCTCTGCCGCTGAGGTAGACATCGACTACATCCTCGACGAGCGCACCCGTGAGCTCTTCGGTGAGGAGCATCGTTGCATCACTCTCAACCGTCTGTCTGTTAACCCCAACTGCGGTAGCTACGTTACTTCTAAGTATCCTACACAGGATGAGAAGACCAGCAACACTCTGTATGAGCGTGTACGCAAGTATGGTATGAGCTGGAACAATGCTACTGACCAGGTTAATGCTGACTTCGGCCGTGAGAAGGTTATCTACACCAAGAACGATGGTGCTAAGAGTATCCGCTTCATCCCCAACATCAAGCCTTACAACTACCAGCAGCCTATCCCAGACGACGTTATCAAGTCTAACTCAGGTGCTGAGTATCCTCAGAACTACGGTTATTAATCCTTCTCGATTAATCTCAACTCTTAATACTGGAGTGGCGGCCCTCGGGTCGCCACTCTTTTTTATGGCTACATTCCTCAGTGCTCCTTCGCCGCTGCTATCTCTCTTGGTGATATCCCTTAGTGCTCCTTCGCCGCCCCTGCGCCATCTCCCAACGGTCGTCACCGTTTCGGCGAGCCTTCCTTTGCTCCTTTCGTCTCTATCCTATATTGCCCTCACCATCCCCTATAGTTATAATAAGGTGTAGTGGATGGTTGCGCATAGTGCAATTGTCATTCGCGCTATCCCCTATAGTTATAATAAGGTGTAAAGGGCAACTCCACATGTCGCTTTGGTTATCCCTGTCGTTGTTTCGGTGGTTTTGCTGACCATCGGTGTTGTTCCGACTCTTTTCTCTGTCATTCTGTCGCTAAGCGACATAGTTTTCTTGCAAGTTGTCGGTGATGAATAAACTTGCGCAATTTTTGCGCAAATTATTAATGATTGTCAATACGGTCATCTCCTTGCCTGCTTCTGTGATAACGACCTGTGAACCAGTGGTTTCTACCACTTTTGTTCTCGTTCTGACCATCGCGGTTGTCATCCTGACATGGTAAAGACGCGTAATTGTCATAAAAAAAAATAAAAAAACGCTTGCGTTGTTAAATATTATTGTTAATTTTGGTGCCGATATGAGTGCGATGCTTAACCTCATCGTGCTAACTGACCACCTAATGAAAGTGCCCATGAACTGAACTAAGACAACGATGCCCCCCAATCTTTCGGCTGTTACAGCAACAGTCGGCATAACCCAAATCGAAAACATAAAAAACAATTCTAATCACCTAATTTAATTCCTTATGGATGAGAAACAGAAAAAGAGCGTGTTCGCTGCTTTGAAGACCTCAAAGCAATGGACCTACCTGCTCGCTGCTTCCATGCTTACGCTTGTGCCCATCTCGGCATCGGCTACAGCTTCCGGCAGTGAGAACGAAAACACAGTGCAGGCCGTACAACAGGCCAAGAAAACCGTTACCGGTCTGGTGAAGGATGCCCACGGCGAGCCCGTCATCGGCGCCACTGTGGCTGAAGTTGGCAATGCCACCAATGCCACCATCACCGACGCCAACGGTAACTACCGCCTCCAGATCAAGCTTGGTTCGCGCATCAGCGTAAGCTCCATCGGCTATCAGCAGCAGACTCTCGCTGCCAAAGGCAATGTAGTCAACGTCACTCTGGAAGAAGACCAGGCCATCCTCGACGAAGTTGTCGTTGTGGCATACGGTACCCAGAAGAAGAAAGACCTTACCGGTTCGATGACCGCCGTCAAGGCCGAGAACATCGCCGTGCAGAACACCACCACCGTGAGCCGTGCGCTCGAGGGTGCCGCCCCTGGTATCCGCGTGTCTTCGGTCGACGGACAGCCAGGTTATGATATGGCTGTGCGCATCCGTGGTGTAAGCTCCACCAACGGCGCCTCTGCCGCCGCCCTTATCGTCATCGACGGTGTGGCCCAGCAGACCAACTCTACCTATGAGAACCCCCTCTCTCAGCTTGACCCCAACGATATCGCCTCTGTCTCCATCCTCAAGGACGCCGCCTCTACCGCCCTCTACGGTTCGCGTGGTGCCAACGGCGTGGTGCTCATCACCACCAAGAAGGGTCAGAGCGGCAAGGCCAAAATCTCCTTTGAGAGCCGTTGGGGCTGGAACTCTATCGGAGACTACAATGTCAACTCTATAGACAACGCCGCCCAGTACTACGAGTACGTATGGAAGAGTATCTACAACTCCTACCGCTACGGTGTCAATGGCACCGGTCTTCCCGGCGTAGATGCCAGCGGCCGATACTACACCAACGTGGGCAACCCCAACCACTCTGACGCCGAGGCCCGCCTCTTCGCCAGCCAGCACCTCTTCGACTACAACAACAGCGAGACCGCTTTCCAGAAGAACCTGCTCAAGAACAACATGGCTTACAACGTGCCCGGTGCCATCTATACCAACACCGGCTCAGGCAGCAACTCCAGCTCTACCATGACCGGAGCCTACCTTATCGACCCCGAGACCGGCCGTCTGAACCCCCTGGCCCGCCAGCTCTACAGCGGCGACGCCTCTGACCTGCTCTTCAGCAACGCTTTCCGCCAGGAGTACAACCTCTCTGCCAGCGGTGGTAGCGACAAGGCCCACTACTACTTCTCTCTCGGCTATCAGGACGACCCCTCATTCCTGCTCAGCAGTGAGTTCCGTCGTTACAGCGGCCGTGCCAATATGGATGCCCAGGTGCTGAAGTGGTTGAAAGTAGGCGCCAACATCGGTTACTCCAACACCAAGACCCGCGCACAGGCAGGTAAGTGGGGCTCTCGCCAGATTGGTGGTGCCTCCGGTAACGCCATGCTCCATGTCAAGGGTTGGGCGCCCATCTACCCCGTCTATCAGATGAACGAAGACGGCACCGTGGCTACCGACGACAAGGGCAACATCCTCAATGTCTACAACAAGTCTTGGTCGCCTCTCGGCGAGAACCATGTAGCCGACCGCAACTTCGGCAGCGACTATATGTATATCACCCGCACCAACATGGAGCGTCAGGATATCATCAACTGGACCAGCCGCTTCTTTGCCCAGATAGACTTCCTCGACCACTTCAACTTCACAATCAACTTCAACATGGACGAGCAGCACTGGCGACGTACTTCCTATATGAACAGTATCGCCGGACGTGCCAGCGGTCAGGGCAGCTTCGGTCTCAAGACCTACACCCGCCGCATCATCAACACCCAGCAGCTGCTCTCTTACGACCAGGACTTCGGCAAGCACCATGTTGACGCTCTGGTAGGTCACGAGTATGAAGACCTCGACCGCAAGGATGTCAACTTCGGTACTTCCTACGAGCTTCTGCCCGGTTATATCATCCCTGGCAACTTCGTAGGCCACTACACCAACTACGGTGGTGAGAACACCGCTACTCCGAGCTGGGGTCTCAATACCTACCGCACCGAGTCTTACCTGGGTCGCGCCAACTACAACTACGCCGAGCGCTACTATGCATCAGCCTCTCTGCGTCGCGATGCCTCTTCCAAGTTTACCAAGGACAACCGCTGGGGTACCTTCTGGTCTCTGGGCGCCGGCTGGCGCTTCTCCGAGGAGCCCTTCTTGAAGAGCGCCAAGTCCTGGCTCGACAATGCCAAGCTGCGTCTGAGCTATGGTGTCACCGGTAACTCCAACGGACTCACCAGCTATTACCTCAACCAGACCTACGGCTACGGCGTATCAGCCTGGCAGGAGGGTGCTACAGGTACAGGCGTGCCCAAGGTGACCACCATCACCGGCGGTAACCTCGTACGTACCGACCTCACCTGGGAGGTTATCCACCAGTTCGACCTCGGTCTCGACTTCTCTGTACTGGGAAGCCGCCTCACCGGTGCCATCGACTACTACAACAACCTCACCTCCAATGCGCTCTACAACCAGATGGTTTCGCCGCTCGCCAATATGGGCTCGACCACGCTGCAGAAGAATGCTGCCAAAATACGCAACACCGGTATCGAAATCGAGCTCGACGCCGACATCATCCGTACCAAGGACTGGACCTGGAGCGTAGGCGTCAACGCCACCCACTATACCACCAAGCTCGTCAAGGTGCCTGCCGACCAGATACCCAACTGGGACAACACCATGGACGTGCCCAAGGGCACATGGGTCGTACAGACCGAGGATATGGCTCAGGCCGGAACAGCCAGCCATGCCGGACGTGGCGACTTCTACCTCCGTGGCGAGGGCAAGGACCTCTTCAATCTCTATATGTACAAGTATGCCGGCGTAGACCAGGCTTCGGGTCTGCCTATGTACTGGCACCGCGTGACCTATGCTGACACCCATCCCGATGCCAACGGCGCTTATGCCAACGGTGGCCGCTATGCCGAGTACAAGCAGGGCGATAACGTGAAGACTACCGTGGCAGCCGACGCTTCAGAGTACGAGTGCGGCAGCGCCATCCCCGATGTCATGGGCGGTATCACCACCAATCTGCGCTGGAAAGACTTCGACCTCGGTATCGTAGCTGCTTACCAGCTCGGTGGCAAGTTCTTCTCTATGGAGTATGCCCAGCACCTCTTCCGCGGTTCTACCCTCGGTGGCTCCAATATCCCTGTTTCCAAGGATGTCGTAGGCGCTACCTGGACTCCCGACAACACCGGCGCCAAGTATCCTATGCAGTGGTTCAACAGCTCTGGCGGCGACTACTATCTCGATGGTGTCCTCCTCCCCGGCAGCCACAAGTACACCGACATGGCACTCTTCAGCGCCTCTTACTTCCGTCTGAAGAACATCACTCTGGGCTACACCGTACCCAAGAATCTGCTTCGCAAGATAGGTATCAGCAAGCTGCGCGCCTTTGTATCTGCCGACAACCTGCTCATCTTCTCTGCCCAGAAGGGTGTAGACCCCTCTATGTCGGCTATCGGTGGCAAGGAGGTCGATACATACATCTATCCTCAGATGCAGACCATAACTCTGGGTCTTAACCTCGAATTCTAAATCACTGACCATTATATATACAGAAGATATGAAACGAATATATAAGAATATAGTTGCCGCAGCCCTGCTCGTAGCGGGAGTCTCGGCATGTAGCAGCCGCCTGGATGTCAATAACCCCAACTACTTCACCAAGGACGACATCGACAACATCCTCCAGGGTGATGACGAAGAGAAGAAGGACAAGGTGGTGGCAGGACTCGTATCGGTTCTTCCCGGCTACATCAATATCTACAATGCCGCGCTCAACGGCGGCTACTCCAACGGCTATGCCTACGAGTCCAACTTCGAGTTGCGCCGATTCATGCAGTCGGGCGATGTGGTCGAAGGCTCATCTGCCAACAAGGGTACCTACAACCAGTGGTACCAGAACAGCCCCAGCGTGACCTACTGGCAGACTAACGATGATATACAGAACTATGGCTACTACCTCGGCCCCGTCTACAAGATTACCAATGCCATCAAGGCCATGCAGTATCTCAGCGACGACAACGTCAAGGAAGACAAGAAGATGAAGGGCTATCAGGCCCAGGCCCTCACCATGAAGGCCATCGGCTACACCATGCTCATGGAGCGCTACACCGACCTCCAGGATGTTACCTCCGAGACCAAGCAGGGTTGGCCCATCTACAACGACTACGCCTACAACCCCGCCACCGAGCCCAAGTCGGTGGCTGAGACCTGGGCTACCATCAAGGAGTATTTTGACAAGGCTGTCAAGTCTTTCCATGAGTCCTCCATCGGTACCAAAGGCTATCTGAGCGGTCACACTTCCGATGTGGTCTACAGCATCAACTGCGCCGTGGCTCAGTACTACCGTTGCCGCGCCGCCATGGACCGCAAGGACTGGGCTACCGTCATCGATGGCGCTACCGAGCTGCTCTCTTACTATCCCAACTTCATCAAGGCCAGCGACTATGGTATGGACCAGTCTAAGCTCGCCTCTGTAGCTGCCCGCAACGACAACGGCTGGTGTGGCAAGGAGTATAACGCCGAGGAAAACGCCTTCTACAACTGGGAGAAGAACCCCGAGGGTATCTTTGGTAGTGCCCGCGGTTCGAGCAACATGTTCTGGACCAACGGCGGCTTCAACGCCCTCAAGCGCGGTCCTTCGGGTTACTATCAGGTCGATGCCGATATCTACAATGCCCTGTCAGACAATGACTGCCGCAAGGCTTGTATCCTCGCCGATGACTTTGAGAACTATCCCATCTACTCTTTTGAGAACAACGACTCTACCTGGTACAGCTATACCATGCCCAAGTACACCAGTCTGAAGTGGGCGGCATCGTCGTCTATCGGTCACAACGGTGAGATGCATGACAACAAGTACACCGTGTCAGACAATATCTATCTGCGCACCTCTGCCGTATGGCTCATGCTCGCCGAGGCTTATGCCCAGAGCGGCCAGGACGCCATGGCCAAGCAGACCCTCAACAAGCTGCTTGAGGCTCGCACCATCGAGGGCCGTCCCACGATGACCTGCGACAACACTATGGCTGGCATGAGTACCATGGATATGGTCAAGTTGCAGTGGCGCATCGAGATGTGGGGCGAGGGCGACTGGGCCTTCTACAACCAGAAGCGTTGGGGCACCCAGCACAAGCGTGGAGCTAACCACTGGAGCAACACTCAGATCAGTCACTTCACATGGGAGATTCCTCAGAAGGAGCGCATCGGCAATCCTTACTGGAAGTCACTCGACTAATCATCCCTTACGTAATCGCCGCAGAGGAGCGCAGGGCTCCGGTCCCCGTCTCCTCTGCGGATGATAAACCTAATGATAACTCAAAACAACGAACAAATCATGAAAAAAAGAATATTGACATACGCCTCCATGCTGGTAGCGCTGCTGGGTCTCGTGGCCTGTAGCGACAATGCCGAGGACGTAAGCGAATCTTCAGAGGCCAACGTGTCGATGAAGAACATCAGTGTCACTGCCCAAGTGCCTGGCGCCAATACCTACGGCGCACTCAAGGCGTTCAGCCTGAGCGACGTGCTCCACGTCACCTTCCAGAAGTCTGACGGCACCCAGACCGGCCGCACGCAGACCCTGCGCTGCGCCGAGTCGACCGGCTCTACCGCCACCTTCAGCGCCCAGCGCGTGGCTGTGCCCAACGACGCCGCCAACATGCTGCTCACCTGGGACAACCCCGCCTGCAAAATCAATTGGGACGGCAAGCCCGTAGTGGTCGAGGAGTTTGGTACCCAGGCAGGTACCGAGGAGTGGGTGCGCCAGCACTCGGTCATCAGCGCCACCACCGCCGTGGGCGAGAGCGCCAATGTGACCTTGGCTTACCAGACCGCAGTGGTCAAGATTGATGTGCAGTTCCCTACCGACGCCGATGAGCCTACTGTTGCCAACACCCGCCTTACCCTCTCAGGTCTCATCAACAAGCTCGTCATGGACAATGGCAAGGCCCTCACTGCCGGTGAAGGCGTGACAAGCACCACTGGCGATGTGGTAGTGGCTCCCGCCGTGATTGACGCCGCCGCCCGCAAGGTGACCGCCTACGCAGTGGTTTGGCCCCAGGCCAGCTACGACGGTGTGACTCTCGCTGCTACCATCGACAATGCCAACTTCTCTGGTGTCTTCCGTCTCGGTGCGGTGAAGCCCGGCGAGGACAACACTGTGGTCTCTAAGGTAGACTTCAACTCACGCGAGTACGACCTCTGGTACGACGATGCCGCCGCCACCATCGAGGATGTTACCGGCAACGTGGTAACGGCTCCCAAGTGGATGACCCTCAGCGGTGGTGTCATCACCATCGAGGCCAATACTACCGGCTCTATCCGTAAGGGTACCATGGTGCTCGACAACGGTCGCAAGTATATCGTCACCCAGATTGGCGTCAACGACTTCAGCGGTCAGTGGACGCTCTACTCCAAGCAGTTCAACGCCTCCAAGTCATGGGGTGGCTCCACCAGTACCAGCAAGATGCCCTGTACCTTCGGCAAGCCTCGCAAGGGCGAGACCCTCACTGGTCCCGACGGCAATACCTATACCAACAACTTCGGTATCAAGGGCCTCTACTTCGACTCAGTGCTCGACGGCACCATCGCCATCGACTACGAGAAGAAGACCGTGAAGGTAGGTATCATGTTTGACTGCCGCGAGGGTCAGCCCACCGGCAACGACAAGTACAAGTACTGCATGTATCTGCCCGAAGGTTCGGCAAACAACGGATGGGGTAACTACAACTTCCAGCCCAAGGACTTCTCGACCACCAAGTACGACTGGCTGTGGCTCACTCTCGGCTCTGACAACAAGTCGCTCAAGTACAAGTACTTCAAGGCTGGCCAGAAGATGGGTAACTATTATGTTTGCGGTATCTCTATCGTGGCCAGCTCTCAGGCTGCTGCCAGCTCGTTTACCGCCTCTTACGACAACATCTACCAGGCCAACTACAACACCAGCAACGACGAGGGTATGTACTTCCTCAAGAACTAAGGCTCTGCCGACAACCCTATAGCAATACACCGCTTCGTCCCGAGGGATGGAGCGGTGTATTTGTGTTATGGGGGTATGGGCAGCCGGCGCAGTAGAGGTGTGGTCGGTGGGTTGCTCGGTCATTCTCGGCAGCATAGAGGCTGCTCCGACCGTCGCAGAGGCTGTTTGGGCTGCCGCTGTGGGGCTCTTGGCTGGCTCGTGACTTATGATACGTGAGCTCGTATCGTAAGGCACGAGCTTACGTATCTTATGTTACGTGGGCTCGTGACTTCCGTTACGAGCCGGCGATGGTGGTCGGCACGGTGGCTGCAGCCCGCTCTGCGCCAGGGCTGATGGCCTTGCCGTCGCTGGGTTGGTGCTGCGCGTCGGTGGCAAGCCCCGCTGCGGGCAGTACAACAAGAGAGCCGCGGCTGTTGTCAGTCGCGGCTCTCAGGGTTATTGTAGCTTTCGCTGTATGTGATTACTTGTTGTCTTCTATCAGGTTCTCACCGGTCATGTCGGCAGGCTGCTCCAGTCCCATGATGTGGAGGATAGAGGGAGCCACGTCTGCCAGGCGTCCGTTCTTGACGGTGGCGCTGTTGTTGTCGGTGACGTAGATGAAGGGCACGTGGTTGAGCGAGTGTGCGGTGTTGGGCGTACCATCAGCGTTGATGGCGTTGTCGGCGTTGCCGTGGTCGGCTATGATGATGGCCTCGTAGTCGTTGGCCTTGGCAGCCTCGATGACGTCGCGCACGCAGCAGTCTACGGCATGCACAGCCTTGGCTATGGCGTTGTAGACACCGGTGTGGCCCACCATGTCGCCGTTGGCGAAGTTGACCACGATGAAATCATACTCCTGGGTGTTGATGGCACCCACCAGCTTGTCCTTCACCTCGTAGGCGCTCATCTCGGGCTTGAGGTCATAGGTAGCCACCTTGGGAGAGGGAACCAGTATGCGGTCTTCGCCCTCGTATGGAGCCTCGCGACCGCCGTTGAAGAAGAATGTCACGTGGGCATACTTCTCTGTCTCTGCGGTGTGCAGCTGGCGCTTGCCGTGCTTGCTGAGATACTCGCCGAGAGTGTCTTCCACGTTCTCCTTGGGGAAGAGTATGTTCACGCCCTTGAATTTGGCATCATAGGGAGTCATGCAGTAATACTGTAGACCCTTGATGGTGTGCATACCCTCTTCGGGCATATCCTGCTGGGTGAGCACCTGGGTGAGTTCCTTGGCGCGGTCGTTGCGGAAGTTGATGAAGATTACCACGTCGCCCTCCTCGATGGTACCGTTTACGGTCGAGTTGACGATAGGCTTTACAAACTCGTCGGTCACGCCGTCGGCGTAGCTCTCCTCCATGGCCTTAACCATGTCGGTGGCTTCCTTGCCCTTGCCCTCGACGAGCAGGTCGTAAGCCTCTTTCACGCGGTTCCATCGCTTGTCGCGGTCCATGGCGTAGAAGCGGCCGATGATGCTGGCGATGTGAGCGCCGTTGGCTGCGCAGGTGTCAGCAATCTGCTGGATAAATCCGGCTCCGCTCTTGGGGTCGGTGTCGCGACCGTCCATGAAGCAGTGTACGAAGGTCTTGTCCAGGCCATACTCCTTGGAGATTTCAATCAGCTTGAAGAGGTGGTCGAGTGAAGAGTGTACGCCGCCAGTTGAGGTCAGGCCCATCAGGTGGAGCTTCTTGCCGTTCTCCTTGGCATAGCTGTAGGCAGCCACGATGCCGGGGTTCTTCAGGATAGAGCCGTCCTTGCAGGCGCGGTTAATCTTGACCAGGTCCTGATAGACCACGCGGCCGGCGCCGATATTGAGGTGACCCACCTCTGAGTTGCCCATCTGTCCGTCGGGCAGACCCACATCCTCGCCCGAAGCAGCGAGCTCTGAGTGGGCGGAAATAGCGGTGAGATAATCCAAATAAGGTGTCGGGGTGTTGAAGATAACGTCTCCCTTACCATGCTGTCCGATTCCCCATCCATCGAGAATCATCAATAAAGCTTTCTTTGCCATAATTGTCTTAATATTTTGATATTCTTAACTTTCTGAGTGCAAAGTTACTGCAAACCGCAGACAACGCAAAGAAAATCTCTCAGTTTTTTATCTTTGCCCCGTAGCGCGGTGGAGGATGGGGCGGAAACCACCTCGCTGGCTCCGCCACCACCATGTGGTATTGCGGGAGTGGGGTAGGTGGCGTCCAGACCCGAGGCGGGTAACGCCTACGGCTAATCGCAACTCTTACAGAGTAGCAATATTAGTAGTACAGCTACCCAGGGTAGCGTGCTTCGCCCGCAACCCTGGGCTGGGAAAACGCAACTCTGTCAGAGTTGCCGCTGCTGATACGAGTGTATCTCCCACGTACTCATACCATGCTCAGGGGTGTACGTTCCGCCATTAGGAGGATGCAGTAAAACAACCTTGTCGGGTGCGCCACTACCATGCGTAATTGCGGGAGTGGAGTAGATGACGTCCAGACTCGCGGGGGGTAACGCCTACGGCTAATCGCAACTCTTACAGAGTAGCAATATTAGCAGTTCCGCTACCCAGGGTAGCGTGCTTCGCCCGCAACCCTGGGCTATGTAATCGCCACTCCATTACCTTTCCGCGCCGCACTGCGCCACGCCGGTGACCTTCGGTTCAGAGTTGCCGCTGCTGATACGAGTGTATCTCCCACGTACTCATACCATGCTCAGGGGTGTACGTTCCGCCATTAGGAGGATGCAGTAAAACCACCTTGTCGGGTGCGCCACCACCATGCGTAATTGCGGGAGTGGGGTAGGTGGCGTCCAGACTCGCGGCGGGTAACGCCTACGGCTAATCGCAACTCTTACAGAGTAGCAATATTAGTAGTACATCTACCCAGGGTAGCGTGCTTCGCCCGCAACCCTGGGCTGTGTAATCGCAACTCCATTACCTTTCCGCGCCGCGCCGCACTGCGCCGCGCCGGTGACCTCCGGTTCAGAGTTGCCGCTGCTGATACGAGTGTATCTCCCATGTACTCATACCATGCTCAGGGGTGTACGTTCCGCCATTAGGAGGATGCAGTAAAACAACCTTGTCGGGTGCGCCACTACCATGCGTAATTGCGGGAGTGGGGTAGGTGGCGTCCAGACTCGCGGCGGGTAACGCCTACGGCTAATCGCAACTCTTACAGAGTAGCAATATTAGTAGTACATTTACCCAGGGTAGCGTGCTTCGCCCGCAACCCTGGGCTGTGTAATCGCAACTCCATTACCTTTCCGCGCCGCACTGCGCCGCGCCGGTGACCTTCGGTTCAGAGTTGCCGTTGCTGATACGAGTGTACCTCCCACGTACTCATACCATGCTCAGGGGTGTATGTTCCGCCATTATATATATAATAAGGTGTGACGAACATGGTTGTCCAGACGATGGGATGCTCGTTGTTGGCGGCTCGTGTCTTCTCTCGATTGGCGCCATGGTAGTAGTTGGTATCCCGATGCGCAAATCAGATAATCGAAAGGTGGATGATAGCGCCCTATGGCGAACTCCCAACCCTGGGGGAACGGGCATAGAAAGAAGCAACGCTGTAAGTCTTGCGTTTAGCCAAGCGTTACTCGCAGATGCAGGTCACAACAGACCAACTATCTTTGACGCTAAAGCTAATCACAACACCTACAGCGTTGCTAATATAGGTCGGAAAAACCCCAAAACCCAATCGCGGCCACCATTCTAACTATCTAAGAAACAGCAAGAATGGACTCCCGCCCCCTGGGGAGGGTTGGGGAGGGGCTTCTATCCCTCCCTATCCCCTTATCACTTCACTCCCATCTCCTTGAGCAGGCGGTCGGCATGGCCCCAACGATCCATCATGTAGAGGACGAAGCGGATGTCGACGCCGATGCAACGGGCAAGGCGCTTGTCGAACCAGATGTCGCTGGAGAGCGAGTCCCAGTTGCCGTCGAAGGCAAGACCGATGAGGCGGCCCTTACCATCAAACATGGGAGAGCCCGAGTTGCCGCCAGTAATGTCGTTGTTGGTGAGGAAGCAGAGCTGCATCTTGCCCGTGGTCTTGTCGGTATAGTTGCCAAAGTCCTTGGCGCCGAGCAGTTGCTTCATCACAGGCTCTACCTGGTAGTCGATGGTGCCGCGGTCGCCAGCCTCCATCTTCTTGACGATGCTCTCTGCCTCGGTGTAGTAGCCCGAGGGCTTGCCGCCGAGCATGTAACCACCCACCTGGCCATAGCTGAGGCGCATGGTGAAGTTGGCGTCGGAGTAGTGGGGCAGTTCCTGCTCCATGCGCACCTTGGCGTCGCAGAGATACTGCTCCTGCAGGTCGATGGAGTCGGCATTTTGGAGGTACGACTTCAATATCTCGGTGCGGATGTCCATGAGCTGCTTGCCATACAGGTATCCGGGGTCTTTGAGGAGCTGCTTGCTGTTGAGCATAATCTTCTTGCCGCTCTTCATGAGGATGGTATTGTCCCACAGCCAGTCTACATACTTGCGCGTGTCGCCTCCGAAGCGGTCGGCGATGGTCTGGTAGAAGGCGGGCAGCTTGTCGGCAGCCACATACTTGCGGTAGTTGTCTATCAGCGTAGCCATCACGTCGCGGTCGAGTGCTTCATCCCACTCGGCGCTGTTGTCCTTGAATACATAGTACTGCTTCTTCTTGGCAGCGGTGGGGTTGACGGCGGTGGGGTTGCTGGCTATGCGCATGGCGCGGCTGTTGAGCTCGGTGGTGCGGCGGAAGGTCTCGCCCCAGACGGTGAGCATGCGTGCAGCGTCGAAACGCTGGGCGTAGAACTTGGCGAGCTTGTCCATGTCGAGCTTGCCTTTGAGGTATCCCGTCCACTTCTGGTAGTCGACAATGCGGTCTTCAAAGTCGGCTTTCTGGCGGATAATGCCCACAGAGTCGATGCACTTGTTCATGCCGAGAGAGTTCTTCCAGTAGTTGGAGCTCTGCGCGTACTTGGAGTCATACTTGATGCGCACGGCTTCGTCGGCGCGCATGTGGCGAATCATCACCTCCTGCTTCACACCACGTATCTGTGCGCGGGGAGCATTGTCGGCGTCGCGCATCTCACGTATACCGTATGAGGAGAGGTAGCGCTCGGTAGAGCCGGGGTATCCCACGGTCATGGCGAAGTCTCCCTCCTTGTAGCCGTCGAGCGAGACGGGTGCCCAGTGCTTGGGACGGTATGGCACGTTGTCCTTGGAGTAGTCAGCAGGGCCGTTGGTCTTCGGGTCGGCATAGATTCGGAACACTGAAAAGTCGCACGTCTGTCGTGGCCACATCCAGTTGTCGGTCTCACCGCCAAATTTACCCATCGATTTGGGGATAGTAAAGACGAGACGCAGGTCTCTGAACTCCTGGTAGGTAGTGGCATAATACTTGTTGCCCTCATAGAAAGGCTTGATCTCAAGCTCCAGGTTGGCATCCTTGGCGTGTACCTCCTTGAGCATCTCGTTCTCGACCTCGTCGAGCAACTTGGCCTGCTCCTTGGCGGTCATGGTGCGTATGCCCCGCTTCTCGAGCAGCGGGGTGATGTCGCGCTGGTCGACCATGAAGCGCACAAACATGCCCTTGTTGGGCAGCTCGTCGGCATAGGTCTTGGCGAAAAATCCGTTGAGCATGTAGTCGTGCTCCACGGTAGAGTGGCTGCGTATGGCCTCAAATCCACAGTGGTGGTTGGTGAACACCAGTCCGTCGGGCGAAACCACTACTCCCGAGCAGTAGCCCGAGAAGTTTACCACTGAGTTCTTGATGGCGTCGTCGCTCTGATACAGGCTGCTGTAGGGCAGAGCAAATCCGTAGCCCTTCATCTGCTCGTACACCGCGTTGGGCAGGTTGTAGAGCGTCCACATTCCCTCGTCGGCCTTGGCCGAGATGGTAGCCGCAAAGGCGGCTAAGATGACAAATAACTTTCTCATATTATCGTTTGTTAAAGTATTTACCGATTACGGGGAGCCCGCTGAGCGGGAAGTCTCTCTTCACGAGATAGGCCACAAAGACCAGGATGAGCAGGGTGTTGACAGCCAGCGACGCACCCATAGGCAGCAGCCTGTTGGCAGCAGTCATTCCGGCGGTGAGCACGGCGGTAAGAGCCACATAGACCATCATCTCCTTGACGGGATAGTCGATGGGATATTTCTTCTGACCCACAAAGTAGGACAGGAGCATCGCCGTGCCGTAGCCTGCCACTCCACCCCACGCACACGCCATGTAGCTGTAGCGCGGCACGAAGACCACGTTGACCACGACCAGCACCAGACAGCCCGCGCCCGAGAACCAGGCGCCATAGATGGTCTTGTCGATGAGCTTGTACCAGAAAGAGAGGTTGAAGTAGATGCCCATCATTATCTCGGCAGCCATCACGATAGGTACAACGCGCAGCCCCGGCCAGTAACTGCGGTCGCG
This sequence comes from Prevotella sp. P4-67, assembly GCF_002251325.1. Lineage (NCBI taxonomy): Bacteria > Pseudomonadati > Bacteroidota > Bacteroidia > Bacteroidales > Prevotellaceae > Prevotella > Prevotella sp. P4-67. The sequence continues at coordinate 128,478 of NZ_NPJL01000011.1, read as the reverse complement.
GATGACGTAACGCAGAATGTCCATATATCCAATCACAGCCAAAAACGCCAACAGGGTGAAGATGACGAAGTACTTCATGGCTTTGGCGTAGGTGTCGCGGCTGTCGCGATCTTTGGCTTTGCCGAAAACAAACGGCTCGTAGGCATAGCGGAACGCCTGGGTAATCATGGCCATAATCATGGCTATCTTGGTGGCTGCACCATAGATGCCCAGCTGCGCCTTCTCGTCGGCGCCGGTATAGAGGTAGGGGAAAATAATCTTGTCGAGCGTCTGGTTGAGTATGCCGGCTATGCCCAGGATGAGCAGCGGCCATGCGTAGCGCATCATCTTGCCCCAAAGTGCGCGGTCAAAGCGGTAGCGGAAGCCCGTAAGCTCATGCCAGAAGCACACCACTACCACGGCGGTGCACACCAGGTTGATGTAGAAGACCATGCCCACATTGAGCGTGAACTTGTCGTCGTACAGCCCGAAGGGGTTGAGCCTCAGAGCTGGCAGCACGATGAGGTAGGTGAGGTTGAGGATAATGTTGAGGATGATGTTGACCAGCTGCAGGCAGGCAAACTTGATGGCGCGCTTCTGGTAGCGCAGGTAGGCGAACGGGATGCACTTGAAGGCGTCGATGGCGACACACACAAACATCACCGCCACCCAGTCGGGGTGGTCAGGGTATTTCATGAATCCCGCTATCTGGGGCAGCAGCGCAAAGACGGCGATGACAAACAGCAGCGACGATACTCCCACCGATACCAGCACGGTGGAATAGACCCGCATGGGGTCGTCCTCGGTCTTGTTGATAAACCGGAAGAAGGTGGTCTCCATGCCGTAGGTGAGTATCACCATCAGCAGCGCCGTGTAGGCATAGATGTTGGTCACCACGCCATACTCGCCACCGCCCGCGGCAAAGGCTGCCGTCTGGATGGGTACCAGGAGATAATTGATGAAACGTCCGGCGATGCTGCTGATACCATAGATGGCAGTATCTTTGACCAGACTCGTTAAATTAGCCATTTCTGTAGAGTTTTAGAAGAATAAATAAGCGATGCCGATGGCGGCGATGACTCCGGCGAAGTCGGCCAGCAGTCCGCATGGCACGGCATGACGCATATTGCGGATGCCCACGCTGCCGAAGTAGACGGCGAGGATGTAGAAGGTGGTGTCGGTCGAGCCCTGGAAGATGCAGCTCAGTCTGCCCACAAACGAGTCGGCGCCGTAGGTGGTCATGGCGTCGACCATCATACCTCGGGCTCCCGAGCCGGAAAGCGGCTTCATCAGCGCAGTAGGCAGCGCGCCCACAAAGTCGCTGTTGCCGCCCAGGGCCTTGACCAGAGTTGCCACGCCGTTGATGAGCATGTCCATGGCGCCCGACGCGCGAAACAGGCCGATGGCCACGAGTATCGCCACGAGATAGGGTATGATGCGCACGGCGGTGGTAAAACCTTCCTTGGCACCCTCGACAAACGCATCATAGACATTGATGTGGTGCTTCATGCCTGCCAGCACAAATGCCACAATGATAGTCATCAGCAGGATATTGGCCACCGATGTGCTCACAATGTTCATCTGGTCCTTGTCCAACTGGCCGAAGCCCCAGATGATGGCACCCACCACCAGAGCCATGCCGCCCAGGGTGAGGAGCATGGTGCGGTTGAGCAGGTTGATGCGCTGGTATATCGAGGTAATGATTATGCCCGCCACGGTCGAGAAGAAGGTGGCAAGCAGTATGGGGATAAACACATCTGTGGGCTGGGCGGCTCCCAACTGCGCCCTATACACCATGATGGATATGGGGATGAGCGTGAGGCCCGACGTGTTGAGTACCAGGAACATAATCATGGGGTTGGTGGCAGTCTCCTTGTTGGGGTTGAGCGTCTGCAGCTGTTCCATCGCCTTCAGCCCGAGCGGCGTGGCGGCATTGTCGAGTCCCAACATATTGGCGGCGATGTTCATGAATATCGCGCCGGTCACAGGGTGACCCTTGGGAATGTCGGGGAAAAGCTGGGTGAACACCGGAGACAACGCCCTGGCCAGCACGTTGACCACCCCGCCGCGCTCGCCTATCTTCATGATGCCCAACCAGAGCGAGAGCACGCCCGTGAGGCCCAGTGAGATTTCAAAGGCGGTCTTGGACGAGGCGAAGGTTGAGTCTATGAGCGCCGGAAATACCGTGACATCGCCCAGGAAGATGAGCTTGGCCAGGGCGATGACAAAGGCGATGATGATGAAGCCTATCCAGATATAGTTGAGTACCATTGCGCTTGCGTTATTTGACAGTGGTGCGGCGCTCGCGGATGAGCTTGATCTGACGTTGCAGGTCCTGATAGTGGAGTTTGTCGATGCCCTTGGCGCCAGCCTCCTGGCTGTCTACAAACTGGGCGATGTCGTCGAGGTGCTGGACGAGGTAGAGCACCGCATCAGAGTCCTTGTTGCTGGCGCCACTGCGCGAGGCAAAGAGCAGCTGCATCAGCGATGACTGTGCAGGCTTGTCGTCCTTGGGGTTGAGCAGCGAGTTGACGCGGTTCAGGTAGCTGCGCTCCAGACTGCGTCTGATTTTGTCGCTCATGCCGTTGTCGCCAGCCAGAGGCTTCCACACCGCGCCCTTCAGCGCCGAGAGGTAGGCGTCGAGCTTCAGTGCCGATGGCGAGAGGTAAGAGTCGTTGTATATCTTGACGATGATGTCGGCAGAGAGAGCGCGCGAGAGCACGATGTTCTGTTGGTTGGCGATGTCGGCTGACGGGTCGATGCCAGTCTTTTCGGTGAGGGTGGCGGGGTACAGCCACAGCGGAGCCTCGAAGATGTTGCGGCCCACCCAGTCTATCGCCTCGAGCGGCATGGCTGCCGGAGCTATCTCTACGGGCTTGGTGCCGGGCATATTGTTGAGGTATCGGCCGCCCAGGTGCTTGATGACGTGGCCTGTGTATCGGCGCAGCTGGTCGCGCACGCTCTTGTAGACCTCTGCCAGGTCACTATACTGGTCGTTGTCCTGATGAGTCCACTGGGGCAGACCCGCGATGACGCGCTTCAGGTTCTTCACGCCATACTCGTTGGCCTTCATGTTGTCGTCGCCCAAGTCTTCGGTCTGCGAGCGGGGGTCTTCGTCGCGGCCCTCACCCGAAAACCAGCAGCGGGGATGACCAGCCAGGAAGCGCGAGGTCTCGGTCATCATCGCCTCTTTCTCTTCATATTCGTCCTTGAACTCAGGGCGGTAGGAGTAGCCCCACTTGATGGCCCACTTGTCATAGTCGTTGATGCGAGGGAAGAGTCCCTTGGGTCCAATCTTGTCTTCGGGCTGAGCCACGTAGTTGAAGCGGGCATAGTCCATGATGGATGCGGTGTGGCCGTGGGCCTCTACCCACGCCTTGTCGCGCAGCTTCTCTACGGGAGTGGCGTGGCTGGCGCCCATGTTGTGGCGCAGACCCAGGGTGTGGCCCACCTCGTGGGAGGAGACGAAGCGTATGAGCTCGCCCATGAGCTTGTCGTCGAAGGTCATGGTCTGTGCGCGCTTGTCGAGTGGTCCGCACTGCACCATGTACCACTTGGTGAGCAGGCTCATCACGTTGTGATACCAGCAGATGTGGCTCTCGATGATTTCTCCGCTGCGCGGGTCGCTCACGTGGGGACCGTAGGCATTTTCTATCTCAGCCGGGAGATAGCGTATCACGCAGTAGCGGGCGTCGTCGACGCTCATGTTGGAGTCGTTGGGCCATGGCTTGGCCTGGATGGCGTTCTTGAAACCGGCGGCTTCGAACGCCACGTTCCAGTCTTCAACTCCCTTGATGAGATAGGGCACCCACTTCTTGGGCGTAGCTGGGTCTATGTAGTATATGATGGGCTTCACGGGTTCTACCAGCCGTCCCTGACGATAGGCTTTTACATCGCGCGGCACCAGACGGTAACGGGCGATGAACGACTCACGCTGGGTCTTGTGCTGGGTGTCAGAGAAACGGGTGAAATTGTTGACAAAGTACCCCACGCGCTTGTCCCAGAGACGCTTGCGCATAGGCTGGCTGGGCAGCAGCACCATCGAGGTGTTCATGCCCAGGGTCACCGAGCCCGTCAGACTGGCTGGCGCGTTGCGGTTGGCTGTGGCACCATAGGTGCGCACGGTGGCCACCTCGATGTTGATGGGAAACACCTTCATGGTGTCGATATACGAGCGGCTGCTTATCATTCCGCCGAGCTTGACCATGCCCAGCGATGATCTTACGCTGGTGGTGAGCTTGTTGTCGTTCTTGAAGAAATTGGTAATCTCTATCATGCTTCGGCCCTTGGGGCTCTTGCCGATTATCTTGAACGACGCCACGATGGGGTCGATGGTCGATGCCTGGAGAGTCTTGGATATACGGTCGGTCGAGTCGGCCAGCTGGGTGAGCACGTAGGCACGCATGTACATCGTCTTGTAGTCGTGCTTCTCAAAATAGACGGTGGCCTCGTTGACCTCTTCGCCGGCATACTTGCCGAAGTTCTGGGGCACAGCCGTATAGCGCGTCACGCACATGAAGTAGCGGCCCAGGAGCGTGTCGGGTATCTCGAAGTACCACTTGTCCTGGATATGGCGCACGGTGAATAGACCTTCCTTCACGGTGCCACCCTTCTTGATGATGTCGGCATACTCGTCCTTCTTCTTTTTGGCTACGGTGTCGTTGTCATGCTTGGTGGTGTCGGCCTTGATTACGGGTTTGCCCTTGAGGGTGTCGTCGTCCACGGCAGATACTTGTTGATACTTCGCAGCGTTGAGCCCCGTGATGCGCGAGGCATAGATGCCGCCGGCTATCATCATCACGATAGCGCAGATAAACAGCTTGTTACCCATATAGATACTTATTTATTGGTTCGTTGTCACTGCAAATTTAGTAATAATAATCCATACCCGGCTTGGGCAGACCGAAAAAAGCATGACAATCATGAAGAAAAAAGTCAAAATCGCTGTTTCCGCCCGTAGTTCAGCCGTCATTGGAGCGGCGATGCGGCCCTCGGGCCGACTGCGCAGACACGCAAAAGCCCCGAAGACGGCTTCAGGTATAGCAGCGGGCATGGCCGTGGGGCTATATCCTGATGCCACCTTCGGGGCTATGGTTGCTCCCGTGGTGGGGATGATGAGTTGGCGGGTGTTAGAACTCGTCGTTGGCGTAGAGGAAGGGGTGGTAGCACTGCTCCCACTCTATGATTTCCTCGTCGCGGAAGAAACGCTTGAGCTCGATGGCTGCGGTCTCGGCAGAGTCGGATGCGTGGACGATATTCTCCTGGAAACTCATGCAGTAGGAACCGCGGATGGTGCCGGGGGCGGCGTTGCGGCCGTTGGTGGGGCCTGCTAGTGCGCGCACAGCGGCGATGGCGTCGACACCCTTGAGGCACATGGCCACCACGGGGGCTGTCATCATGGCGTCCTTGACGCGCTGGAAGAAGGGCTTCTCGCTGAGATGGCTGTAGTGCTCGGAGAGCAGCTCGTCGGTGAGCATCATCATCTTCATGCCGCATATCTGCAGGCCTTTCTTCTCAAAAATACTGATAATCTCGCCTGCCAGACCGCGCTGCATGGTGCAGGGCTTGAGCAGGACCAATGTCTTTTCTATTGCCATAATCGTTAATGGTTGTAGGGTTAGTAATATATGTTTTGTTCTGATTGTCTGCAAATTTAGGAATAATTTCTGAGATATCCCAAGGATGTGGCTACAAATTGGATGCCCACGTATACAAATCCTTGATGACCATCTTGCGGAAGAGCCAATGGCTCATGCCGCCGGGGATGCGCATGATGGTGTTGTCGGCCAGGTCGAGCACATAGAGAGGGCGTATGCGCCAGCTCTCGTTGTAGCGGTTCTGCCAGTCGTACATGCAGTATTCCCACCATTCGCGGTCGCCGCGCCACCATTCGCCCGTGGTGTAGTCGTTCTTCAGTCCGTAGCGGGTCACGTCGAATGCATTGGCATAGCCACACTGGCGGTATATGCGATAGGGGGCGAGGCCCAGGTCGAGCACGCTGCCCAGGCTCACGCGGCACATGATGATGCAGCCGCCCGAATAGTGGGTGGCGGTGCTGCGCACGGGGGCGAAGTAGATGCCGTTGCCGGCAAAGTTGCCGGCGCCTACGTTCCAGATGCCCGACATGCGGTTGCCGTGCCAGCAGCGGCCAGGCGCCATCACGATGTTGAGCGCGGCGGTCTCGTCGGTGCCGTGGTAGAGGGTAAGCGCGGGGACGAAGGTGTCGAAGACGGTCCAGAACAGACTCTCGATGACGGTGAGCGACATGTGCCATATCGGGTACTTGATGATGCGCCACGGCAGCCACAGCGCCCAGTCTATAGCATCGTCGGTGCCCTCCTTGTCGCTGCTCGGCACAAAGACCTCGAGCACATAGTTGAACATCTCGAAGGTGCAGTGGGCGAAGAGGTTGAAGTAGATGGCGTTGACCAGTCTTATCGGCGTGAGCAGTATGTACAGCGGTATCTTGGCCAGCAACAGATAGCCTTCCAACTCATCGTTGCGACGGTCGTTGCCCGAGTTCTCCTTATAGAGCGCGCGCCAGGGCTTGGAGAGCCAGCGCTGGAGCCAGTTGGTGATGAGGAAGGGGATGCTCGTAATGCGGTATATCCACTGCATGATGAAGTAGTAGAAGGCAAACCCGTAGAAGAGGACCTTGGATATGATGTAGAGGACGAAGAGGATGAGCGCCAACTTGAAGGCCCATCCTATCAGGGTGAACAGCGAGAACGAGCTGCGCCGCTTCTTGGGCTTGGAGGTAGCCACGGGCTCGTCTTTGACATACGACAGATAGCGGCTGGCGGCATAGGCGGTGTCGCCCTCGAAGATGACCTTGGACCAGTCGTCTCCCCATTCGACCACGAGCAGCTCGGTGCCACGCGGTGCCACCCCGCGCTTGTAGGCGTTGGGTGATGGCTGCATACGCATGTTCAGGTCGCTGGTGGTGACATAGATTGCGCGCGGAGAGCCCATCGCCGCCAGGGCGGAGAGCCATAGCAGGCAGAGGGTGAGCCATAACGTCTTCTTGTGCATCATAAACGATGTAGCTATTAGGTGATTATCTCTTGTCAAGTAAGTATAGACATGCAAAAATACGATTATTTTGCCAAACGCCTTGTGCATAACCGCGTTTTTTTGCATCGCGCTGCGGCTTTTTCTGACTTTTGGGATAACAAAGACGATAGAAAGCGCCATCCCCGTCATTGCCGCCATCGGAGAGATGGTGGCGGGGTGGGTGGAAAATAGTGAAAAAAAGTGGGAGCAAATGGCTATAGTTACATCCTTTTGCAGTAATTTTGCACATTATTATATAATATAGCGCGCTTCCATGAACGTAAAAATCAACGACAGTTGGGCTGAGCGGCTCGGCAATGAGTTTGCCCAGCCTTATTTCTCCCAGCTCACCGACTTCGTAAGGCACGAGTATGCCACCACGACCTGCTATCCTCCCGGCAGACTTATCTTCAACGCCTTCAATCTCTGTCCTTTTGACAGCGTCAAGGTGGTCATCATCGGGCAGGACCCCTATCACGAGGCGGGTCAGGCTATGGGGCTCAGCTTCTCGGTGCCCGACGGAGTAGCCATGCCGCCGTCGCTGCAGAACATCTTCAAGGAGATACAGGGTGACCTCGGCATCGGAGTGCCCCAGAGCGGTAACCTGACGCGTTGGGCTGAGCAGGGAGTGCTGCTGCTCAACGCCACGCTCACCGTGAGGGCCCACCAGGCCGGCAGCCACCAGCGCCATGGGTGGGAGAGGTTTACCGACGCTGCCATCAGCAGGCTCAGCGAGGGTCGCGACCATCTGGTCTTCATCCTCTGGGGTGGCTATGCGCGCTCCAAGGCGTCGCTCATCGACCGCAGCCGTCATCTGGTGCTCGAGTCGGTGCATCCCTCACCCCTCTCTGCCAACCGGGGTGGATGGTTTGGCAACCATCACTTCTCGCGCTGCAATGAATATCTCGCCGGGCACGGCATGGGCCCCATCAACTGGTAAGAACATGAATGAACTGCATATTTTACAGATAGGAAACGTATTTGTTTCGCCCGATATTTTCACGGTAAAGTTCTGCTGCGACCTTGACGTGTGCAAGGGCGCATGCTGCATCGAAGGCGACGCTGGCGCGCCGGTAACCCTCGATGAAATCGGCGATTTGGAGGCTTCGCTCGATGTGGTATGGAATGACCTCTCGGCTTCGGCGCAGGCTGTCTTGGACCGCCAGGGTGTGGCTTATGCCGACCGCGACGGCGACCTGGTCACAAGCATTGTCGGAGGTAAGGACTGTGTGTTTACATGCTATGAGGGCGACACCTGTCTCTGTGCCCTTGAGCGCGCGCATCGTCAGGGCCGCTGCCCCTTTGTCAAGCCCATCTCCTGTGCGCTCTATCCCATTCGCGAAAAGACGTTTCCCGATGGTTCGGTGGGGCTCAACTATCATCGTTGGCGCATCTGCCAGTGTGCTGTAGAGAAAGGCCGCGAGCTCGACTTGCCTCTCTACCGCTTTCTCGAGGGTCCGCTTGTGCGCCGCTTCGGCAAGGAGTGGTATCAGGAGCTGTGCCAGGTGGCCGACGAGCTTCGGACTTTAGGCATGATTTGACGCCTCGGCAATGGTAGGAAACGAGGGCGTGACGGCTCTGCAGACGCTTGTCGTCCCGTCGCCTCGGGGCTTGCTGCCGACAGACTACGACCTTCTGTATTCGGTCGGCGACATGCCCACGTGCTCCTTGAAGTATTTCCCCATAAAGCTCTGGCTGGGGAAGTTCATGTCCATCGCTATCTGCTTGATGCTCTTGCGCGAGTTCTTGATTTGCACGCGCAGCTCCATAACCACATAGTTGTCTATCCACTCGTTGGGGGTGCGCTGGCTTACCTGCTTGATGCACTCCGACAGATATTTTGGGGTGATACACAGCTGTCGGCCGTACCAACTCACACGGCGTTCGGTGCGGAAGTTCTTCTCTATAAGTGCGATGAAATCGGTAAAAATCGTCTCTGCACGGTTCTTTTTCCTGTTGTCCCTGTTCATGATCTGGTAGATGGTATTGCCCAGGTCATATATCATCGTGGCGATGGTCATGCGGGCCACGTCGCGGCGGAAATGATGCCCCACGCAGTCTATCTTACTCTTGAGCATCTTGTAGTAATCGCAGAAAGTGTCGGCCTCCTTCATGCTCAGCGTCGAGACCGGGTTGCTGCGCGCAAAGAGGAAGAGCGATGATATCTCGTGTACATCTTTGGCGATGTCGCTGAAGAAATTGGGCGAGATGATAAATCCTATGCCGCTGAAATCTTCGCTGAACGAACAGTTGTCGACCACCATGCCGTTGGTGATGATGATGACGTCGTTGCGCTCCACGGTGTGTTCTATGGTGTCAAGCCGGTAGGTGGCTCTGCCGTTCAGACAGAGCGCAGCCATCATGCATTGCATGCGGCGCGTGCGGTCGGGGAAGGGGATTTTGGCCAGATCGTCAAACAAGACGATGTCGTTGTCTATGTGGCTTCCTTTATAGTGGCTAAGCGTTGAGGCTATGGTTACCTCGTAGATTTCCTTGTTCTTGTATTTTATCATTGCTTTAGTATGGATATGCATTGTAACTTGTTGTCGTCATGAGGCTTACGCCGTCGACGCGCTGCACCTGGCTGGCGTCAAACGCACTGTCTCCGCTGACAATCACCCGTCGGTGGTAGGTAGGCTCGAAGGCTGTGGTAATCTGCTCGTCGGTCTCGCCGTTGCAGGTATACTTGCGCCCGCCGATGATAATGGTCTCACCCTTCTTCGCCCCGCGCAGCGTGAGCCTCACAAAACCGTAGAAGCCAGTGACAAACTCGTAGGCGATGCCCTCCGGCGTCCGCTCTGAATATCGCGGCGCAGTGACTCTCGTCACGCGATTTACCCGGACAGGCAGCAGTGTAGCCAAGGGCCACACCCCCATCTCCGTCGATACCCTCCGAAGTGCCGAGTCAGCCGTCCGCAGTTCGGAGTCAGCCTTCGTTCCTTCTATCTCCACCCTCCGTGGTGCCGAAGTAGCCTTCGTTCCTTCTATCTCTACCCTCCGTGGTTCCGAAGCAGCCTTCGCTTCTTCTATCTCTAACCTCCGTGGTGCTGAAGCAGCCTTCGCTTCTTCTATCTCTAACCTCCCTGGCGCCGAGACTGGTGTCCAGCATGCTGTCGATACCGTCTGCGTGTAGCCGCGGTCAATTCCGTCGCCCGAACCTTCATCTACAGGCCGGCAGAGCCATCCTCCGTCGGCCTTGTGACCAAAGGGGCGACCGTCGCGACCCACTCCGTAATAGCAGACGGCTATCTGGTGGTCGTGGGGACCAACCGGGTGATAGAGGATGGCCACCGTGTTGGAGTCGGAACGCAGGTAGCCGCTGACGTCGATATCGATGGTGACGGGGTGATGACAGTTGTCGGTCGGGAGGGGCGGGGTGACATTAGACTCATTGACATACACTCTGTATCTGCCACGGGCGGTGACGCTGAGCGTGGCGCTGATGGGGCGGCGCTGCGTGAGATAGGTGTGGCGGAACCAGATGTCAGAGAGCGAGTCGGCTGTGGTGCAGCTTATCTCTCCAGGGCCAAGGCTGTCGGTCTGGGCGCTGGCGCTCGTCATGCCGATGACGAGCAAGCCCATCAGCACCATAATCATCTCTTGTATTGCAGTTTTGGCCATCAGTTGCAAAATTAGTACTTTTTATTGGCGTTACCAAGTGAAAATGAGGAAAAATCAACGATACCACTATCTTCGTGGCGGATATGGCCATCGTCGTGACCAGCAAAAAAGAAGGCACACCTCTTGTCATAAGAGGCGTGCCTTTTTTAGGTAATTGACATTTTGTTTAAGCGTCGATATTGGCGTAGGTAGCGTTCTCTTCGATGAAGATACGGCGTGGTTCTACGTCATCGCCCATAAGCATAGAGAAAATTTCGTCGGCGTCGGCGGCATTCTCTATAGTCACTTGTTTGAGCAATCGACTTTCAGGATTCATAGTGGTTTCCCACAGCTGCTCGGGGTTCATCTCACCAAGACCCTTGTAACGCTGGGTGTGAAGGGCTTTGTCGGAATCGTTTCCGCCAGCATATTTCTCGATAAACTGTAGGCGTTGTTGTTCGGTATAACAGTATTCGCTCTTGTCCTTGTACGAGCAACGGTAGAGGGGAGGCGTGGCGATATACAGGTGGCCGTCTTCGATGACCTTGGGCATGAAGCGGTAGAAGAGCGTCATGATGAGGGTGTCGATGTGAGAACCATCGACATCGGCATCGGTCATGATGATAATCTTGTCGTAGCGCAGCTTGTCGATGTTGGCCTCGCGGTCGTCCTCGCCTTCGACGCCGAAACGCACGCCGATACTCTGGATGATGTTCATTACCGACTCAGCCTCAAAGACACGGTGCCACTGCACTTTCTCTACGTTGAGGATTTTACCTCTCAGCGGCAGGATGGCCTGGCGGAAACGGTCGCGGCCCTGCTTGGCAGAACCACCGGCAGAGTCACCCTCGACGAGGAATATCTCACACTCCTTGGGGTCCTTGTTGGAGCAGTCGGCCAACTTGCCGGGCAGACCGCCGCCGCTCATCACGTTCTTGCGCTGCACGCTTTCGCGGGCCTTGCGGGCGGCGATACGTGCGGTGGCAGCCAGTACCACCTTCTCGCAGATGCGCTTGGCCTCGACGGGATGCTCTTCGAGATAGTCGTTGAGCGCTTCACCCACAGCCTGCTGCACGGCACCAGCCACCTCAGAGTTGCCCAGCTTGGTCTTGGTCTGACCCTCAAACTGTGGCTCGGCTACCTTGATGGAAATCACGGCGGTAAGTCCCTCGCGGAAGTCTTCGCCGGCAATCTCTATCTTGGCCTTTTCAATCTGCTTGGAGATGGTGGGCTCGTTGTCGGCATAAGCCTTGAGCACACGGGTGAGAGCCGTACGGAAACCGGTGAGGTGGGTACCGCCCTCTATGGTGTTGATATTGTTGACATAAGAGTGGATGTTCTCCGAATAGTCGGTGTTGTACATGATAGCCACCTCGATAGGGATGCCCTGCTTCTCGGTCTTGAGATAGATGACGTCGTCGAAGAGGTGGGCGCGGTGACGGTCTACGTAGCGCACAAACTCCTTCAGACCGTCCTTGGCATGGAAGACCTCCTGACGGGTCTTGCCCTCGGCGTCGGGGCGCGCATCGGTGAGGGTGATGCGGATGCCGGCGTTGAGGAATGCCAGCTCGCGCATACGGCGAGCCACGATGTCCCACTGGAATGTGGTGGTGGTGAAGATGCTGCCATCGGGCCAGAACTGCTGGCGTGTACCGCGCTTGTCGGTCTCGCCCACTACCTTGACGGGGTAGAGAGGCTTGCCCTTCTCATATTCCTGTTGATAGATTTTTCCGTTGCGGAACACCTGCGACATCATGTGGCTCGACAGGGCGTTGACACAGCTTACGCCCACACCGTGGAGACCACCGCTGACCTTATACGAACCCTTGTCAAACTTACCACCGGCGTGGAGCACGGTCATAACCACCTCCAGAGCCGATTTGTGCAGTTTCTCATGCATATCCACGGGGATACCGCGGCCGTTGTCTTCCACCGTTACCGAGTTGTCCTCGTTGATGGTCACTTCTATATCTGTGCAGTAGCCTGCCATCGCCTCGTCGATAGAGTTGTCTACCGTCTCGTTAATCAGGTGATGCAGACCCTTTTCGCTAATATCGCCGATGTACATGGCAGGGCGCTTGCGCACTGCCTCCAAGCCTTCGAGTACCTGAATGTTACTCGCCGAATAGTTGCTTTCTATGTTATGATTATCTTCCATTTCAGTATGGTACAAGTTTGATTGCAAAGATAGTAAAATTCATTGACATAGCGAAACATTTGCCCCGTTATTTTGACCTCTGTTTCCATCAGAAACTCCCTTTGCCCCGACGTTATAAAAGTTTAACTGTTTGCTCACCCAGTCTGCCTCCGCAGAGACTGTCGTATGCGGTGTGTGGGGCTTTGTGGTACCCGCTTTCGCCTTGTTGAGGCGCAGTCGCATAGACTCGCGTCCGCCGGTTGTAACGGTGCTGGTGTGGTGCACCAGCGTGGCGACGCCCCCGTGCTCCGTCCCGGCCATTGTGCGTATGACCGAAACCATTGTGCGTATGACCGAAACCATCACCCTTGCCGTCATAGTCATCTCTGTGGCGGTAAAGTTCTTCTCAAGGTTTGCATCGGTTATTTCAGGGTTTGCCGTGAGTATTTCCAACTTTGCAATAGTCATTTCCGGCTTTGCTCTCAACTTATTGGTCTGCTCCGTCATCATTGCCGCTGTGGGGAATGCGACTGCTGGTTTACTATCTGTGTCCAGAACTGATGATGACGGTCTGCGCGATTGCAAATCAGTGCGTTGTAGGCGATTTGGCTTTGCTCTGTCACCGGCGACAGCGTGCCGCTCTCTGCCCTCGAGGCATATAACCAAAGAGACCACTACTTGTGGTAGTGGTCTCTTTGGGGTAGGATATATTGTTTTGTTAATTATCCCAGCTTGCTGATGTGGAGAGCGAGGCTTGACTTCAGGTTCGCAGCCTTGTTCTTGTGGATGATGTTGGTCTTTGTGAGCTTGTCCAACATGGCCTGTACTACGGGGTACAGCTTAACAGCCTCTTCCTTGTCTGTCATTGCGCGCAACTTACGTACGGCGTTGCGCATAGTCTTTGCATAATATTTGTTGTGCAAAGTCTTTGTCTTTGTCTGACGAATTCTCTTCAGTGATGATTTGTGATTTGCCATCTTATTATACTTTCTTTTTTATTATTTGTAGTCCCTAGGAGAGTCGAACTCCTCTTTAGAGAATGAAAATCTCTCGTCCTAACCGATAGACGAAGGGACCATCTGTCTATTAGCGGATGCAAAGGTAGATACTTTTAACGAAATGTGCAAATTTTCTTCAAAGAATTTTCTATAAAAGGCTGTTTTTTATTACTTTTGTAGTCTATGATGGTCAAAACAAACGCAATAGTACTCAAAACCAATCCCTATGCTGACCGCAAGATGGTGGTGGAGATGTTCACGGCAGACTACGGCTACCAGTCGTTTGCGGTGACGGTTCCGGCGACCAAGCGCGGCAAGTTGAAGCGGCAGTATTTTATCCCGCTTTCGAGGTTGGAGATAGCCTATGACATGCGACCCAACCGCCGGTTGCAACTCCTGACGGATGTAAGGTTCAGCACGATGGCCACCTACATGTACGAAGATGCGGTCAAGCTGCCCGTAGCGCTCTTTGTGGTCGAACTGCTCACCACCGTAGCCCGCCACGAGCACGAAAACCGGCAACTCTTTGAGTTTGTTGACGCTTCGATAGATGTGTTGGAGCTCGATGGCGAGCATACTGCCAACTTCCACCTCGTGTTTATGACCATGCTCACGCGCCTGGTGGGCATTGCGCCCGACGAGGAAACCTATGCCGCCGGCAGCTGGCTCGACCTGCGCGAGGGATGCTTCACTCTGCTTCGCCCAGCCCATCAGGATGTGGCTCAGCCCGAGGTGGCGCGGCGTATAGCTCTCTTCCTTCGCGGTGGTTTTGAAGGTGTTGCGATGCCGATGAACCGCGACGAGCGCAACTGCTGTCTCGACGCTCTGATGGACTATTACCGTCTGCATCTGCCCTCTTTTCCCGAGCTCAAGTCTGTGGCCATTCTGCGCCAACTGTTCCAATAGAAACATCCCGACACGCTATGGCCAGTTGTCCATAACGTGTCGGGATGCTATATATATAATAAGGTGTAACGGCTGCCTATGCCAGCAGTCGCTTTACAATCTGCGAGACTGCTCCGCCGTCGGCCTTGCCTGCCAACTGCTTGGTGGCGATGCCCATGACGCGCCCCATATCCTTCATCGATGAGGCTCCGGTCTCGGCTATGATGCCCTTGACGATCTCTTCTATCTCTGTGGCGCTGAGCTGCTTGGGCAGATAGCTCTCGATGACGGCGGCCTGGGCCAACTCTTCTTCAGCCAGGTCGGCGCGACCGTTGGCTGTGTAGGTGGCTGCTGTCTCGCGGCCCTGCTTGGCCAGCTTCTGCAGTATCTTGAGCGCGGCGGCATCGTCGAGTGTGTCGTTGGCTCCCGGGGCGGTCTTGGCCTCGAGAAATACTTTCTTGATGTTGCGGAGGGTCATGAGGCGCACCTTGTCGCGGGCCTTCATGGCTTCCTTGATATCGTTGCTTACTTGTTCAAACAAATCCATAATGTTTAGTTTCAATGGTTATACGAATGAAATGATGGAGTTGGCAGTGCCGTCGTTGCCGCCGTCATCGGCAGGTTTACTCTCGGTGTGTCCCGATGCCTGACGGGTTATCTCGTCTATCATGTTCTTGGAGCGCTTGTAAGTGGGCGTGTTCTCGATGGCGAGTATCACGTCCTCGTTGTCAAGGTATTCGGGCGAAAAGAGGAAGATGTGTGGACGGCGCTTGTACTCCATGGTCTTCTCGCCGCTGCCGTAGTACACGCCCATGCGTGCCTTCTTCTGGGCGTCGGCTTCGGCTTTCTTGGCCATATTGTCTGCCTCTTCCTGGGTGTATTTCTTGGTCTGGTGTTCCTGCATGCCGTCGATATTCTTGATGCCGAAACCGGTGGCGAGGATGGTAACCTTGACCTTCTCACCCAGATTGGGGTCGAGGAATATGCCCCACTTGGACTGATAGTCACAGTTGAAGTGCGACATGAACTCATTGACTTCGTTCATCTCCTCCATACGCAGTCCCTCGTTATTGGCTTTGTCTGCGGCGAAGGTGATACTGAGCAGAATCTTCTTGGAATTGTAGATGTCGTTGTTGTTGAGTAGCGGCGAGTGAAGCGCGCTCTCGATGGCTTTGCGCAGACGGCCCTCGCCCTCACCGTAACCGGTACTCATGATGGCCACGCCGCCGTCTTCGAGCACGGTGCGCACGTCGTTGAAGTCGAGGTTGACGATGCCTCGGCTGGTAATGATTTCGGCGATGCTCTTGGCAGCCACGCTCAGCGTGTCGTCGGCCTTTCCGAAGGCGTTGAGCACCGACAGGTCTGCATATACCTCGCGCAGACGCTCATTGTTGATGACCAGCAGTGCGTCTACGTTCTTTGCCAGTTCCTCTACACCGTCGAGGGCTTTGTTGATTTTCTTTTCGCCTTCCCATAAAAAGGGTATGGTGACGATGCCCACGGTGAGGATGCCCATGTCCTTGCTCGCCTTTGCTATGACGGGCGCTGCTCCGGTGCCGGTACCTCCGCCCATTCCGGCGGTGATGAATGTCATCTTGGTGCCGTCGTCGAGCATGGCCTTGATGTCGTCCAGGGTTTCTTCTGCGGCTTTACGCGCCTTCTCGGGCACGTTGCCCGCGCCGAGTCCTTCCTTGCCCAGCTGGATGTGTACGGGTACGGGCGAAGCGTTGAGCGCCTGTGCGTCGGTGTTGCACAGCACGAAGCTCACGTCGTGTATGCCCTCTCTGTACATGTGGTTTACGGCATTGCCGCCACCACCGCCCACGCCGATGACCTTGATGATGTTGACCTTCTCGGGAACTTCAAAGATAGGCAGGGTGCCGTTGGTTGTATTGTTGTCTTTATCCATGATAGTCATGCTTGATTGTGGTGTGAATTACGATTGCTTATTCTTCCTCTGTGATAATCTGTGAGAAGAAGTTCTTGAGTTTGGTCTTGTTGCGGTGCCAGAAACTGTTCTCGCGCTCCTTCTTGCGTTCCTCTTCAGCCTCTCTCTGCCGCTTCAGTTCTTCCTCCTCTTCCTTCTTGCGCTTAGCCTCTTCGGCAGCGGCCTTCTCTTCGGGCGTCTGTATGATGCCCTTGCCTGGCTGGTGGGGTTCCTTGGGCTTCTCTGTAGTGGTGTAACCCTCGTCTTCAGGGGCGAAGAGCGAGTCATTGAAGTCTTTGCCGGCGCAGTTTTCGTTGCCGCGCTCGAGCAGTCCCAGTACAGTGTTCATGCGGCCGTCGTGAGCGGTGATTTCGGGCTGGTTGGCATTGATGACACCGTTGACAAACTTGGCAACTCTAATTTTCTCGATGGGGGTGAAGGTATGGAAAGCCTCGACGATGTTGCGCATGTTGGAACCGCCGCCGGTGAGGATGATGCCGCCCAGCATCTTGTCGGAAAACTCGTTGGGCATCTGGTACCACACGTTGCGGATGATTTCCTCCATGCGCGACTCTACAATCTCTATGAAGCGGCGGCTCTCGATCTTGCGTCCGTCGCCCACGGCGAGTTCGAGCGTGTTGTCGATGTCAGCGTTGTTGGTATATGCGCAACCATACTCGAGCTTCATCTCTTCAGCCCTTTCCTCGTCTATCTGGAGCGAGGCGATGTCCTTGGTGATATTGTTGCTGCCCAGTGGTATGACGGCGATATGGCGCAGGATGTTCTTGTAGTATACCGACACGGTGGTGGTCTCGGCGCCCAGGTCTACGAGCATACATCCGCTGCGCTTCTCCGACTCGGTGAGCACGCTGTCGGCGAGCACCAGCGGTGCGAGATACATCTCGACTATGTTGATGCCGGCGCTCTTGAAGCACTCGTTGCAGGCGTAGTAGAACTTCTTGCGCCACAATATGTTAAGGAAATTGCCTTCCAGATGCTTGCACTGTATGCCTGCGGGGTCAAGCTGGAGCTGGTTGTCAACCTTGTATTCCTGAGTGATGGCATCGATAATCTCCTGTTCGGGATAATCCATGCTGCGGTTGGCGTCCATGAGTTCGTCTATCATGTCCTGGCGCACGATGGCTCCCTCTTCCAGGTCTTTGACAATCACATTCTTTACGCTGCGTATCGACTGTCCTCCTCCGCATACATACACGCCTGCTATCTTGGACTTGAGCGAGTGTTCAAGTTTGTTGACGATGTTGGTCAGACACTGTACCGTGCGGTCGTGGTTATAGACTACTCCCTTGCGGATGCATGCCGAAGAGTCTTCTTGCGCTACGGCGAGGATGCTGATGCTGCCATCAAGGTTCTTCTTTCCGGCCACGCCTGTAATCTTGGACGAGCCCAGTTCGATAGCGATTATAAATTCCTTTGCCATACGTTATATTGTTTTATTCTTGTTTACTTTTCTTGCAGATAATCTGGTTGTCAAATTCGAGATTGATGTACGAGTAGCGGTTCCATCCTGCCTGGGAGAGTCCGTACTTGTAGAATTTCTTGAGACGGTCCATCTTGTGACGGGTGAAGTCAGCTATCTGCTTCTGTCGTTCTCGTGGTGTCTTGGCCTCGGGCAGCTGACCTATATATATAATATGGTTGCCCACTCTGGGCACGAGCTCGATGCCGAGGTCGCTGAGGACGTTGATTTGTACTATCTGGTTCTTCCAGAAGTCGCTCGCCATGAGCGTCTGGACAAGATAGGCGATGTAGTTTCGGGCATACCACTGGTTGATGTTGCCCGTGGCGATGATGAGGTCGCTGGTGTAGTGGGAGTTGGGCATGATGCTGCACTTGTCGTCGATGTAGTAGTCGGTGCCGTTGTTGGCCTTGACTCTCACGATAGGCATCAACTGGCTGTAGGCTATGTTGACCTGTCCGTCCTGAGTGATGTAGCACTCGGCGGTCTTGACAAACGGGCTCGCCATGAGGCTTTCCTCTATCTGTCGTGTCCTAATCTGGGTGATGGGCTTTCCCAGCGGAAACAGGCCCTGCTTCTTCAGTCGGGCCTTGATTTCGTCGCTGCCTATGAAGCCGTCGGTCTTGGAGTCGGTAATCTGTATGTTGACCTTGGTACACCTGCGTCCCTTGTCGTCAAACTTGTTGAACGCGGTGAAGGCCATGAACAGATACACGCCCAAGGCGATATCTACCATGATGAGGAGTCCTCTCTTCCAGTTGAATCGTAGTCTTGCCACTCTTTACTTGTTGTCTATGATGTGAGCTATCTCGTCGGTATAGTTGTCCAGGTCGCCGGCGCCCAGGATGATAAGCACGTCGAAGTCGCGGCTCTTGACATAGTCTATCACGTCGTCCTTGCGGATGATGGCCTTCTCCACGCCAGGCTTGAGGTTGTCGTAGATGAGCTGGCTGGTGACGCCGGGAATGGGCTGCTCGCGGGCGGGGTAAATCTCGGTGAGTATTACCTCGTCGAGCTGGCTCAGCGCGTCGGCGAAGTCGCGGTAGAAGTCGCGGGTTCGGGTATAGAGATGGGGCTGGAAGATGGCCGTAATCTTGCGGTCTTTGTACAGCTCGCGCATACTCTTGGCGCTCTGGAATATCTCTTTGGGGTGGTGGGCATAGTCGGAGAGCACCACGTGGCGGCTGTTCTTCAGCCTGAAGTCAAAGCGGCGGTCCACACCTCCGTAGGTAGCCATGCCGTGACGCAGTTCGTCGGGGGTACATCCGTTGAGCTGGGCCATAGCCATGGCAGCCACGCCGTTCTCGATATTGATGGGGATGGGCTGGCCCAGCACGATGCCGTCGACGCGCTCTATGGGCGATACGAAGTCGAAGCTGATTTCGCCATTGTCTATCTTGATGTTCTCGGCATGGAAGTCGCCTTCGTTGAGGCTGTAGGTATAGACCTTCACGCCCTCCTGCACGTCGGCCTTCATCTCCAGACCGGTGTGGATGACGAGCGCTCCTCCGGGCTGGATGAGCGTGGTGTAGTGGCGGAAGCTCTCGAGATAGGCTTCCTTGGTGCCGTAGATGTCCAGATGGTCGGGGTCGGTGGCTGTGATGACGCTCATCCAGGGGCGTAGCCAGTGGAAACTGCGGTCAAACTCGTCAGCCTCAATCACGATGTAGTCACTCTCGCTGAGGATGTAGTTGGTGCCATAGTTCTTGGAGATTCCTCCGAGGAAGGCGTTGCAGTCTACGTGGCTCTCGTGCATGATGTGGGCACACATGGTGGATGTGGTGGTCTTGCCGTGGGTTCCGGCAAAGCACAGGCCCTTGTGGGTGCGGGTGAGGGTACCGAGCACCTGGGCGCGCTTCTCGATGGTGAAGCCGCCCTCACGGAAAAAGACCATCTCCTTGTGCTCGGCGGGGATGGCGGGAGTATAGATGACCAGACTGGTGGCTGTGTCGCGACACGGTTGGGGTATTAGGTCCGCGTTCTCTTCATAGTGGATGGCCATACCTTCACGTTCCAGCTGACGGGTCAGCTCTGAGGGGGTGCGGTCGTAACCTGCAACGGTCACGCCCTTGTGCAGGAAGTAGCGGGCGATGGCACTCATGCCTATGCCGCCGGCTCCTACGAAATATACAGACTTGATATCTTTCAGTTCCATAGTTATTGTCTTGTTGCTAATTTGATTACCTCGTCGGCAATGGTGTCGGCAGAGTTTTCTACGCCCAATGTGAGGATGTTGTCGTGGAGCGAGGCGAGTTTGTCCTGGTCCTTGACGGTCTCGATGGCCCGCTGGAGCAGTATCTCGGGAGCCTCGGCGTCCTTGACGAATATGGCGGCGTTGCGGTTTACCAGCGCCATGGCGTTGTGGGTCTGGTGGTCTTCGGCCACGTTGGGGCTGGGCACCAGGATGACAGGCTTGCCAATCAGGCAGAACTCGCTGATGGAGCTGGCGCCGGCTCGGCTTATCACGAGGTCGGCTGCCTTGTAGGCGGCACCCATGTCGCTGATGAAGTCGGTCACGTGGAGCATCGGCATCGGCTCTTCACCTTTCAGGCGTTGGGCGATGGCGTCGCTGTAGTACTTTCCGGTCTGCCAGATGAACTGCACGCCCGACTCTCTGACCATGTCCAGATGCTGGAGCACGCTCTCGTTGATGGTGCGGGCACCGAGGCTGCCGCCCACGAGCAGTATGGTCTTCTTGGCGGGGTCGAGGCCGAAACGCTCGATAGCCTCTTCGCGGCTGAGCGTGGTCTCAATGAGGTTCTGGCGCACGGGGTTGCCCGTGAGTATGATTTTGTCGGCG
Source organism: Prevotella sp. P4-67 (assembly GCF_002251325.1). NCBI lineage: Bacteria > Pseudomonadati > Bacteroidota > Bacteroidia > Bacteroidales > Prevotellaceae > Prevotella > Prevotella sp. P4-67. The sequence continues at coordinate 107,619 of NZ_NPJL01000011.1, read as the reverse complement.
GGGAAGAAGCGGTCCATGTGTTCATAGGCCACGCATATCTTCTCGGCCTTCTTGGCCAGCAGACGGTTGGTCACTCCGGCATACGAGTTCTGCTCCTGGATGAGGCAGGGTATATGCTTGGCGGCACACATGTTAAGCGTGGGACCGCTGGCATAACCTCCTACGCCCACGGCTGCCATGGGGCGGAAATCGCGGATAATCTTCTTTGCCATGCGCTGGCTCTTCCATATCTTGAAGAGTACGGCAATGTTGCGCAGAGGGTGCTTGCGGTCGAATCCGCAGATAGGCAGGCCCTTTATCTCATAGCCTGCGGCAGGCACGCGCTGCATCTCCATGCGTCCCAGTGCACCCACAAAGAGTATCTTGGCATCGGGGCGCTTGGCCTTGATGCTGTTGGCTATCGAGATGGCGGGAAATATGTGTCCGCCGGTACCTCCTCCACTGATGATGATTCTCAGTTCGTCTTCCATTTTCGTTTCCGTTACTTTATTCAGGCAAAAATAGCTAAAATATTTTGATTTATGCGTGATTTATCCAAATATTTTTGGTTTCATCCATGATTTCTTTGTCTCCCGTGATGACTCCCAGTGTGAGGGTGCCCATCTCGGGGGGTAGCGTGGGGCTCAGACGGCGGCAGGCTGGGCGTTGGCAGCCGGCGTGCGCTTCTTCGCCGAACGGCTGATGCTCAGTATCACTCCGATGTAGACGCAGTTGATGACCGTCGAGGTTCCGCCTTTGCTGATGAGGGGTAGCGGCTGACCCGTGACGGGTGCCAGACCCACAGCCACACACATGTTGAACAGTGCCTGGGTCACCAGCATCAGCGCCAGGCCCATCGCGAGGAATGCGGGGAAGTTGTTCTCGCACTGGTTGGCTATCTTGGCGGTTCTGAAGAGCAGGATGATGTAGAGGAATGCCACACCTCCGGCTCCTATGATGCCCATCTCCTCGATGATGATGGCGTAGATGAAGTCAGAGAACGCCTGCGACAGGAAGTCGCGCTGCTCGGAGTTGCCCGGACCTTTGCCTATCACGTTCGACGAGGCTATGGCGATATTGGCATACGACACCTGCGCGTCCTTGTCCAGGTCTACCGAGTCTGGGGGTATATCCTTGGAGTTCATAAACTTGTCTATACGCGTCTTCCAGGTGTCGGCGCGCTTCAGGAACCACGGGCGCTTCTCAAACAGGCCGTCCTTGTCGTCGCCCACCACCGTCACGTTGTGTGCCGCCAGCAGCTTCTTCTCCTCATTGACGTCCTTGCCGAACGCCATGATGAAGAATATACCCGCCACGCCCAGCAGGGTGACCACTCCCAGCAGCTTGCCCAGCTGGGAGTAGGGCGTGCGGCCTATGAACATCATCATGACGATGACCAGGAACAGCAGTGCTGCCGTCGAGAGGTTCTCGCCACAGATGAGGGCCAATATTGCTATCGAGAGACCCATTACCCACTTGAAGGCGTTCTTGTCGGCGCCGTTGTCGGTCTGCAATACACTGTATATCTGTGCCGTGGCAAGCACCATGGTGCCCTTGGCAATCTCAGATGGCTGGAAACTCAGTCCGAAGATATTGAGCCAGCGGCTGCCGCCATTGATGTTCTGCCCAGCAGCCAGCACGGCGCCGAGCGTGATAATCGACACTATGAGCAGAAACGGCAACGCCACCTTGAAATAGCGGCACTGGATGTTGAGGGTGATAATCATGCAGAATATGCCCAGTATCAGCAGGAATATGTGCTTGAACATAGGGCTCAGATAGCTGCCGCCCTTGTACGCCAACTGCGACGAGGCAGAAAATACCTCGACGATACTGATGATACAGAGGAAGAAGAACACCATCCATATCACCTTGTCGCCTTTGAACAGTTTGCTTAAGGTGTTGTTTATCATCTATCTTGTTGTTATGACTGTCTTACTAACTGCTTGAACTGCTCGCCGCGGTCTTCCATGTTCTTGAACAGGTCGAAGCTGGCGCAGCAGGGACTCAGCAATACGGTGTCGCCCTCGGCGGCAAGCTCGTTGCAGGCAGCCACACAGTCTTTCATGCTGTGGGTGTCGCGTACGGGCAGTCCCAGTGAGTCGAACGCCTGGTGCAGCTTGGTGTTGTCGGCGCCGAGATAGACCAGAGCCTTACACTTCTCCTTCACCAGGTCGGTGAGGGTAGAGTAGTCGTTGCCCTTGTCCTTTCCGCCCACGATGAGTATGGTGGGGGTGGTCATGCTCTCCAGCGCATACCAGCAGGCATCGACGTTGGTGGCCTTGGAGTCGTTGATATACTGCACGCCATGCAGACGGCAGACTTTCTCCAGACGATGCTCCACGCCGGGGAAGTCGCTGAGACCCTGGCGTATCACCTCGGGGGCGACGCCAGCCAGATGGGTGGCAAGTCCTGCTGCCAAAGAGTTGTACATATTGTGTTTGCCAGTCAGACTCAGCTCCTCCTGCTTCATCTCCAGCCGTGTTGGCGCTGTGAGCACATACTCTCCGTCGGTGATATAGCCCTTGAGGGCGTCGCTCTTTTCCAGTCCGAAGGGGTAGAGCGTGGCTCCCACGGCAGTCTTGGTCAGTTCGTGCTGGATTACGGGGTCGTCGTTCCAGTAGATGAAGGCGTCGGCCTTGACCTGGTTCTGCGTGATGCGCATCTTGGCGTCGGCATAGTTCTCAAACTTGAACTCGTAGCGGTCCAGATGGTCGGGGGTGATGTTGAGCAGCACGGCGATGTCGGCGTGGAAGTCATACATGTTGTCGAGTTGGAAGCTGCTCAGCTCTATCACGTACCAGGCGTGCGGAGCCTCTGCCACCTGCAGAGCCAGGGAGTGGCCTATGTTGCCAGCCAGCCCCACGTCGTAGCCCGCCTTTTCCATGATGTGGTAGATGAGCGATGTGGTGGTGGTCTTGCCGTTGCTTCCGGTGATGCAGATCATGCGGGCGTCGGTATACCTGCCTGCAAACTCTATCTCGCTTATCACGGGAATGTTGCGAGCCATCACCTTCTGTATCATCGGGGCTTCCTTGGGTATGCCGGGGCTCTTTATTACCTCGTTGGCATTGAGTATCTTGTCTTCGCTATGGTGTCCTTCTTCCCATTCTATCCCGTGGCTGTCGAGCATGGCCTTGTAGTGGTCCTTGATGGCCGACATGTCAGACACAAAGACATCGAAGCCCTCTTTCTGAGCCAGGATAGCGGCGCCCACACCACTCTCGGCGGCGCCTAAGACAACAATTCTTTTCATTCTCTTGTTCCTATCTTATTTTTAATGTGATAATGGTAAGCGCGGCCAGTATGATGGTGACAATCCAGAAGCGCAGGGTAATCTTGGATTCATGCACCACGGTGTGCGGGCCCTTGATGACATAGCGGCAGTCGGCGTCGAGCTGGCTGTCCTGTGTGCGGAAGTTGTCGTGGATAGGTGTGCGGCGGAAGATGCGCTGCTTCACGCCACGGCGTTTGCCCATCTTGTAGTACCACACCTGCAGGATGACGCTGAGACTTTCCACAAAGAAGATGCCGCAAAGGATGGGCAGCAGCAGTTCCTTGTGGATGATGATGGCACACACGGCGATGATGCCGCCGATGGTGAGCGAGCCGGTATCACCCATGAAGACCTGGGCGGGATAGGCGTTGTACCAGAGGAAACCGATGAGGGCTCCCACAAAGGCGCACATGAACACCACCAGTTCCTGCGAGTCGGGAATATACATGATATTCAGGTAAGAGGCAAACTCTATATGCGAACTCACATAGGCGAGTATGCCCAACGCCACGCCAATGATGGCCGAGTTGCCGGCACACATGCCGTCCATGCCGTCGTTGAGGTTGGCACCGTTGCTCACTGCCGTCACCACGAGGATGGTCATGATGACAAAGAGTATCCATCCTGCCGCCGTCTTGTACTTGCCGCAGAACGACATGAGGTACGAGTAGTCCAGGTTGTGGCCCTTGACAAACGGGATGGTCGTCTTGAGCGACTTCTTGGCTTCGGTGCGGTGTTTCACCACCATCTCCTGCCCCTGGCGCTGTATCGAGAGGTTCTCATACATCTTCACGTCGGGCGAAGACCATAGCACCAGACCCACAATGAGGCCAATACCTATCTGGCCCACTATCTTGTATTTGCCCTTGAGGCCCTCCTTGTTGTGGTGGAATATCTTGATAAAGTCGTCCATACCTCCCAGGAAACCCAGCCATACGGTGGTGATAATCATCAGGATGAGGTAGATGTTGCGCAGACGGCCCAGCAGCAATACCGGTATGAGGATAGAGACGATGATGATGATGCCGCCCATCGAGGGCACGCCTATCTTCTTTACGCCAAACGGGTCTATCGAGGCGTCGCGCTGTGTCTCGGTTATCTGCTTGCTCTTGAGATATTTGATGAACTTCTCGCCAAACCAGGCCGAGATTACCAGCGACAGGATGAGCGCCAGCAGCGACCTGAATGAGATGTAGCCCCATATGTGCGACCCGCTGATGCCAAACTGTTCCAAGAATCTGAATAAATAGTACAACATGGCTCTTCTCCTTTTATTGGTTGTTGAAGATGTCGCGCAGCACCTCCTTGTCATCGAAGTGGTGCTTTACGCCCTTGATTTCCTGATAGTTCTCATGACCCTTGCCGGCAACGAGTATCACGTCGCCCTTCTCGGCCATCATGCAGGCGGTGCGTATGGCTTCCTTGCGGTCGGTGATGGCCAGCACGTTCTTGCGCTGCTGTGAGTTGAGGCCCGCCAGCATGTCGTTGATGATGTCCTGTGGGTCTTCAAATCTGGGGTTGTCGCTCGTGATGATGACCTTGTCGCTCTGGCGCACGGCTTCCTGTGCCATGAGCGGGCGCTTGCCCTTGTCGCGGTTGCCGCCGGCACCACATACGGTGATGACGTGGCCCTTCTTGTTGAGCACTTCGTGGATGGCGTTGAGCACATTGGCGAGGGCGTCGGGGGTGTGGGCATAGTCCACGATGGCGGTATATCCCTCGGGCGAGCGCACCGGGTCCAGACGACCGCTCACGCTGTGCAGCGTGCTCATCGTCACCAGTATGTCTTTGGCGTCCTTGCCCAGCATGCGGGCGGCGCCATAGACGGCGAGCAGGTTGCTCACGTTGAACTTGCCGATAAACTGCACGCCCACTTCCTGTCCGTCTATCTCCAGATACATGCCCTCGAAGTGGCACTCCAGTATGCGGGCTCTGAAGTCTGCCATCTGTCGTATCGAGTAGGTCTTCACCTGGGCCTTGCAGTTCTGCACCATTACCATGCCGTTCTTGTCGTCGGCGTTGGTGATGGCAAATGCCGACTTGGGCAGGCCATCAAAGAAGGCCTTCTTGGCGTCGCGGTAGTTTTCAAAGGTCTTGTGGTAGTCCAGATGGTCGCGGGTGAGGTTGGTGAATATGCCTCCGACAAACTTGAGTCCGCCGATGCGCTTCTGGGCGATGGCGTGCGACGAGCATTCCATAAACGCATATTCGCAGCCAGCCTCTACCATGCGCGCCAGCAGTGCGTTGAGCTCTATGGGGTCGGGTGTGGTGTGGTCGGCGGCTATTGCCTCGTCCTCGATATAGTTGCAGACGGTAGAGAGCAGACCGCAACGGTGCCCCATCTTACGGAACATATTATATAATAAGGTGGCGATGGTCGTTTTGCCATTGGTGCCGGTCACGCCCACCAGTTTGAGTTTCTTGGACGGCTCTCCGTAGAAGACGGTGGCCACGCGGCCCACGGCGTCTTCGGTCGAGTCTACCTGTATATAGGTCACACCCTCGCAGAGTTGGTCTGGCATTTCTTCGCAGAGTACGGCCACGGCGCCCTGGTCTATGGCTTTGCCGATAAACTTGTGGCCGTCTACCTGAGTGCCACGCAGGGCCACAAAGAGGTGGCCTTTGGTTATGCGGCGTGAGTCGATGTTCACTCCGGTAATCTCAACCTCGCTGTCGCCTGCGACTTGCAGAGGCTTGATGTTCTTGAGAAGTTCGTGTAGCTTCATAATATATATATATGTGTATTACGTTTATTCCAATATCAGATGACATCGCTGTCCCTTCACGGCTCTCAGCCCTGGCTGCAGACTCTGTCTGCACACCTTGCCGCGGCCTTTGAGGGTCACCTTGATGCCTCGGCTCTCCATGAGATAGACGGCGTCGCGGGCGCCCATGCCCTTGACATCGGGCACCTCGTTGGCGGGAGTCATCGCCACGCGGTTCAGCGTCACCGAGTGGCGGTTGCGCGGGCCTGTGCCCCCCACGGGCTTCTGGCTGTCATTCCACGGCTGGCCTTGAGTCCTCACTCCCAACGAGTGCAGCACGTTGCCCGCCGAGTTGATGTTGCCTGCTTTCACGTCGGGCACCATGATGCTATGCTCGTCTTTGGCGTCGCGCACATCCATCTTCAGGTTCTGCGCCATAATGCCCTCCGCAATCTCACGGAATGCTATTGCGCTGAAACCGCTGGATGCAGGCAGACCCTTTTTCTGTATACATACGATACAACTGTACCGTGGCGCGTCAGCGGGGAAGTATCCCACAAAACTCAGCAGGTATTTCATCGTGCCGTTTCTGTAGCTTCCGCCCTGTGCCACCTGTGCCGTACCGGTCTTTCCGGCTATCTTGAAGGCTTTGGAGCCTGCTTTCTTTGCCGTACCTTTTGACACCACGTGCTCCAGCATGGCCTGCACCTTGCCCAAGGTGCGCTGGCTGCATATCTTCTCATGGCCGGGCACCGCCATTGCAGGGAATGTCATGAGCATCTCGCCGTTCTTGCTGATGCCGGTGACAAAGCGCGGATACATCATGCGGCCGCCGTTGGCTATGGCGTTGTAGAACGCCAGGGTGGATATCGGCGGTATCTGGGTCTCATATCCTATGCTCATCCACGCCAGCGATGTCTTGCTCCAATTGAGCCACTGGCCGCGCGCGTTCTTCTTGGGCATGCGTACTCGGGCAGGAGCGTAACCGTTGAGGGGCAGTTTGAAGTCGGTGGTGATACCTGTGCGGTAGACGCCTTCGACAAACTTCTCAGGGTTTTTGCCGTAGTAGTCTTCCACGATACGGCTGACGCCGATATTCGAGCTCACCTCCAGCGAGCGTGCCATGGTGATGGTGCCATATCCGTTGTGGCGCCAGTTGTGGTCGCGCATGGGTCGTCCGTGCATGTCGTAGATACCGTTGCCGGTCTCCACCACGCGGCTGGTGTCGCACATGCCGTCCTCGAGTACGGTCATCAGCGACACGGTTTTGAACACCGAGCCCGGCTCCATAAGGTCGCTGATGGCGTGGTTCTTCATCTCGTAGAGCTTGCCGTCGGCGCCGCGCTCCATGTTGACGATGGCTTTGATGTCGCCCGTCTTGACTTCCATGACGATAGCCACACCCACCAGTCCGTTTACATCTTTGTCGTTGAGCTGCCCTATGACGGCACGCTCAGCCAGGTCCTGCATGTTCACATCGATGGTGGTCACGATGTCGGCACCATCGGTGGGCGGCGTGTCGGTGATGTCCAGATACTTGTTGAGCACCTTGCGGCGGTGTATGATGCCGTTCTTGCCACGCAGCAGACTGTCGTAGAACTGTTCCAGTCCGTTCTTGGCTTCGTCTTTGCCGGCGTAGAGGGTGCCCAGGGTGCGCTCGGCGAGCGACCCGTAGGGGTGCTGGCGCGAGTCAAAATTCTCGCAGTAGAAACCGCCGGTGTAGCCGCGCAGACGGAACATAGGCAGCTGCTTAGCCTCGCAGTAGGTATTGTAGTCCACGCGCCCGTCATAGATAGACCAGCGGCGGCTCTGCTTTTCCTTGCCCTTCTGCAGATAGCGGCGATATTCAGCTTTGCTGCGGTTGGGGAACATACGGCTCAGCCCCTCGCTGATGGAGTCGACCTTAGTATCCCAGAGCGAGTCGTTGCCGGCTTCGTGTATGGCCTTGAAGTCGATGAATAGTCGGTATTCGGGCAGCGAACTTGCCATAATCTCGCCATTGCAGCTCAGTATGTTGCCGCGGATGGCCTTCACCGCCACGCTGTCTTTCTTCACGCGGCTTGCCACTTCCATCCAGTATGCGCGCTTGGCGCTCATGATGTAGCCGGCCTTGGCGACGACAATCACTGCCAGCAGGGTCATCATGGTGGCCAGGAAGTAGTATCTCGGCATTACCTTTTTGTTGTCAAACTTGCTCATTTCTCTGGAACATTGATTAAGTAGGGTGGCTGGTTGGACATGTGCAGCGTGCTGTCTTTACATGCCTTGAGCTGTTCGAGCACGCGGCTTTCGCGGCTCATCTCGATAAATCTGTTGTTGGTAGTCTGCGCCTTGTAGCGGGCATCCTTCAGTTCGGTCTGCAACTTGTCGATTTCTATCAGACTGCGCTGACAGCTGTATCTGTTGGAGATATAGATGACGATAAACAGCACGATGAGCAGCAGCAGCCATATCTGGCGGCGTATGGTCGAGGTGTTGAGGATGTCGCCACCCACAATCTTGCTGAAGGTGAGCGCACCCGATAGCGGGGTGTCTTCGTCGGCCACCTGTTTCTTGATGGCTTCGGTCAGCGTAGGCTGGCGCTCGGCCAGTTCCTCTGTGCTGGCGGGCTTGTCTGCCGTGGGCTGCTTTATGTCTTTGTCTTCGTCTGTCATTTCTTTTCTGCTATTCTTAGTTTGGCGCTTCGGCTGCGTGGGTTGCGTTGCTGTTCTTCGTCGGTGGGCACGATGACCTTGTTGTTTACCAGCCTGTAGGGCGTCTCGATGCGTCCGTAGAAGTCCTGTATCATCTTGCCCTCGGCATTGCCCGTCTTCATCACGTTCTTTACGATGCGGTCTTCCAGCGAGTGGTAGGTGATGACCGAGAGTCTGCCGCTGGGAGCCAGCAGTTGGGTGGCAGCGGCGAGCATTTCCTTGAGGGCTTCCATCTCATGGTTCACCTCGATGCGCAGAGCCTGGAAGAGTCGCGCCATGTCCTTCTTCTCGCGCTCGCGTTTGAAGAAAGGCTCCACCACATGCAGGAAGTCCTGCGTGGTGGCTATTGCGTGCTGCTGGCGTGCCTTGACCAGCGCCGAGGCAATGCGGCGCGAGTTCTTGAGTTCGCCGTAGAGGTAGAAGATGTCAGCCAGCGCCTCTTCGTCATACTCTGCCACGATGTCAGCGGCGGTCTTGTCGGCGCGCTTGTTCATGCGCATGTCCAAGGGGGCGTCGAAGCGGAAGGAGAAGCCGCGGCTCTCGTCGTCGAAGTGGTGCGACGACACGCCGAGGTCGGCTAGCAGACCGTCGATGTGGTCTATCTCGTAGTAGCGCATCCAGTTCTTCAGGTATCTGAAGTTGCTGCGTACGAAGGTGAAACGGTCGTCGTCTACGATGTTGCGTTCGGCATCGGCGTCCTGGTCGAAGCTGAAGAGGCGCGAGCCCTGGGGGAGCCGGCGCAGTATCTCGCGCGAATGGCCGCCACCGCCGAAGGTCACGTCGATGTACACGCCGTCGGGGTGCAGGTTGAGACCGTTTATGCTTTCGTCGAGCAATACGGGTACGTGGTATGTGTCGATTGTTGTCATTGTCGCTGGGTGTTAGCCGTTAGTGTCGGTATCGCCGGGAGTGGTCATGAGGTCCTCCAACTGTTGCGCAAAGGCGTCGGCGTCCATGAAGGCGCCGTTGGCAGTGTCGGCGTTCCATATTTCGATGGTGTCGTCCATGCCTATAAACCTCACTGCGCTCTCTATATTGGCCATCTTCATATACCGGCGTGGTATCAGGAAACGGCCGTTGCCGTCGAGCGTGAGCTGCTCTACATCAGAGACAAACTGGCGGAAGAGCTGCTGGTGCTGGGCGTTCCATCGGTTGAGGCGCGAGCGCAGCAGGTTGAGCTGCTCGTCCCAGACCGACTGGGGATAGAGCACCAGACAGGGCTGGAAGATGTCTTTGCGCAGCACCAGACCCTCTTCGGCTGCTGTCTGCAGCAGCTTCCTGAAAGCCGAGGGCAGGAACACGCGTCCCTTGGCGTCGGTCTTGGCTTCTATGTTTCCTACAAATCGCATGCGTACCTCTTTTATATATGAATTCGATTTCGTGGTCAAAGATACAACTATTTCCCCACACTGCACCACTTTTCTCCACTTTTTTTTCATTTTTCTTCAAAAACTTGACATGGCGGTTTGCAGGCGCCGTCCTTACCGATGGCGCGGGCGGGGTTAACGGGTGCCGGTTTTTGGGCCACTTTGTCCGTATTTTCCTGCCTTTTCGCGACTATTTGTCAATCATTTTTAGATTTATCACACATTTTATGTCTTTTTTTAGCGTAATTGGAAAAGAAGTATTATTTTTGCACTACCTTAGAAGTTATGAAATAAAACCTCATGGTGGCAAAGACCATAGATATAGACAAGATTCTGGCAGGCAAGATGGGGAAGAGAGCCCGTCTGGTGCCCCGCTTTCTCGTGGCATGGCTCAAGCGGCTGGTACACGAAGACCAGGTCAACCAGTTCCTTGATGACCACAGTCATCTTGAGGGAGTGGAGTGGCTCGAGGCTTGTGTCAAGTACCTCGATATGACCCTCGAGATAGAGGGAATGGAGAACCTGCCCGACAAGAACGACGGCCGGCTCTACACCTTTGTGTCCAACCATCCCCTCGGTGGTCAGGACGGCGTGGCGTTGGGCGCCATCATCGGTCGTCACTACGATGGCAACTTCCGCTATCTCGTCAATGACCTCTTGCTCAATCTGCCAGGACTCAAGCCACTGTGTATAGGTATCAACAAGACTGGCCGACAGAGCCGTAACTTCCCCGCTATGGTCGAGGCAGGCTTCAAGAGCGACAAGCACATGCTCATGTTCCCCGCCGGACTCAACAGCCGCAAGCGCGCCGATGGCTCCATCCACGATTTGCCGTGGAAGAAGACGTTTGTCACCAAGAGCGTGGAGTGCCACCGCGATGTGGTGCCCATCTTCTTCGGCGGCCGCAATTCCGAGCGGTTCTACCGCATCGCCAAGTTCAGCGACAAGTATCTGCCCTTCAATCTTGCCATGCTTTTCCTCGTCGACGAGATGTATCGCAATGTGGGTAAGAAGTTCAGGGTGGTCATCGGCAAACCCATACCATGGCAGACGTTCGACAAGAGCAAAACTCCGATGGAATGGGCGAATTTTGTAGAAGAAAAGGTTTACGAGCTATAGATAAAGAAGTAATTATGGAACAGGAAATTATCCAACCCGTCAGTAGGGAACTGCTCAAGGGAGAGCTTACGCCCGAACGCCGTATGCGTATGACCAACAAGAGCCATAACGAGATTTATGTCGTTACGGCACAGGAAGCGCCCAACGTGATGCTCGAGATAGGGCGTCTGCGCGAAGAGGCTTTCCGAACCGCCGGAGGTGGTACGGGCAAGTCGGCAGATATCGACGAGTTTGATACCATGGAGAATGGCTGCAGGCAGTTGATAGTATGGAATCCTGAAAAGGAAGAAATCATTGGTGGCTATCGCTATCTGATAGGTACCGATTGGAAGATAGACGACAAGGGACAGCCTGTGCTTGCCACGAGTCACATGTTCCACTTCTCCGAGAAGTTTATGACCCAGTACGCACCCTACACCGTAGAGCTGGGGCGTTCGTTTGTGTCGCTCGGCTACCAGAATGTGCGCAAAAACACCAAGAGCATCTTCGCCCTCGACAACCTCTGGGACGGCCTTGGCGCCCTCACCGTGCTCTATCCCAACCTCAAGTATTTCTTCGGTAAGGTTACGATGTATCCCAGCTATATCCGTCGCGGCAGAGATATGATTCTCTACTTCTTGCGCAAGCATTTTGATGACAAGGAGCACCTCATTGTACCGATGAAACCGCTGGTTATTGAGACTCCCGATGACGAACTGGCCAAGATATTCTGCCATGATGACTTCAAGGAAGACTACCGCGTGCTCAACCGTGAGATACGCAACCTGGGGTACAACATCCCGCCGCTCGTCAATGCCTATATGAACCTCAGTCCCACGATGAAGCTCTTCGGAACCGCCATCAACTATGGCTTCGGTGATGTCGAGGAGACGGGCATCCTGATTGCCATCGACGAGATACTCGAGGAGAAGCGCATACGCCACATCGACAGTTTTATCGCCGAGCACCCCGAGGCGCTGCAGCTCACCAGCGGAGCCAACAAGGTGATATACAAGGACGGCAGCAAGTAGGCGCCGCCCTGCATCCTGCCGCCACCCGCCGCCATGCCGATGACGCTACCCGTGGGCGAGGCAGAGAGCAACCCCATAATGATTGCCGTAATGGACGCCAAGTCCATTACGGCAATTGTCGTTTTGGTGCGTATGGGGATGGCTGCGACGCCCCCCCACCATCTTCACGCCCGCCGCCAGACTCTCCTCGACACTGTCCACCGCTGCGCAGCCAAAGGTTGCCGACTTCATCCTCATATTCACCGCCAATCCCTTGAAAATCATAATTATTACGTGGCTAAACATTTTTAACCAAAATAATTGTGACCCATTCTGCAATAGTCCTTATCTTTGCCAAAAATAGCGTGTGGGCCTGCCTGCCAGACGCAGTGTGCCATAGACTGTTGGCCACGGCTTGCGCCCGTCCCGCCACAAGCGCCCCGCAGATGGTACGGCAGCAGATGACCGACCGATACATCACCGTAATAATACCGATAACTTTAATCATGACCATTATGAAACCGACAAGATTAGCGCTTATGTTGCTCGTAACAATGGCAACATCCACGTTTGTGGCTTGTAGTGATGATGAAGAGAGAGGCGAAATAGAGCCTATCCGAGTAGAACTTAATCAGGTGACGCAGACCGATTTCGCGGCGTGCAGCAATGGGTTTGCCAACGACTTGCTGGCTGTGCTTGCCGCCCAACCGTCTGCAGCCAAAGGCAACGTGGTGGTGTCGCCCATCAGCATGCAGTATCTGCTGAGCATGATGGCCAACACGGCAAGCGTCGAGGCCCAGGCAGAGGTGTTCGACGCCCTCGGACTCAACAACTACACCCTGGCTGAGACCAACCAGCACAGCAAGGAACTGCTGACGCGCCTGCAGCAGGACGACAAGTATGTCAAGTTGGCGCTCGCCAACAGTATATGGGCCGATGATGACCTGTACATCTCGTCCGAAGACGTGGCAAACATCGAGGACAACTACAATGCAGATTTCGTAGTCCACGACTTTGGCAACAAGGCCGACGAGGCCAAGCAGCTTATCGACAAGTGGGCAAGCGAGAAGACCCACGGCCTAATCAATAGCCTCAGCCTGAAGCCAAGCTCATCGACAGCCATTGTCCTGGCCAATGCCACCTATTTCAATGGCAAATGGTCGCAGCCTTTTAATGGCAGAAACACTTATCAGGGCGTCTTCCACAACGAGAACGGCACCACATCAAAGGTGGATATGATGCAGGCGTCGGTAGATGCCAAGGTATATGTAGACGGCGATGTCTCGGTAGCCGAACTCACCTATGGTCGCGGCTATTACAGCATGATGATAGTGATGCCCAAGGACATTGGACAGCAGATAACCGACAAGACCGACTGGTGGGGCTTGCACAACAAGCTGGTAAGCGCCACGATAGACATACGTCTGCCCAAGTTCAAGGTGCAGAATGAGTTCCAGGATATCGTGAAGGTCTGCCAACAACTGGGCATCAACAAGCTGTTTGATGTGCAAAGCAATGGAGTGTGCTATGTCAACATGGGGCAGAGCGCGATGATAGATGTCGATGAAAACGGTACCAAGGCTGCGGCAGTAAGCTACGCTGAAGGTTTGTACACGTCGGATAAGCCCACCGAGCCCATCAAGTTCGACCACCCCTTTGTCTATGCCATCCGTGAGAATACCACGGGAACCATCCTCTTTATAGGCAAGGTGGGGCAGCTGTAAGACATCGAGGGCGCATTCGCATCTCGTACGGATGTCGCTGTCGCGGCTGCTGCAGCGATGATGATTGGGCTGACAGCCAGTGTCTTCACCCGCTTGCTGACCATGATTGGCGGCTCGTGCCTATTGATACGAGGGTTCGTGCCTTATGGTACGTGGCTGCGTGACGGAAGGCACGAGCCCACGTATCATAAGTTACGAACCCGCCAGGATATGCTCCAGACTCGCCAAGGGGGCTGCGGCGGTGCTGTCGATGGTCGCGGCGCCGCTATAGATAAACAGCAAGGGGGAACCGGTCATTGCCGGTTCCCCCTTGCTGTGCTGTGTGGCGTGTCAGATGATGGGCAGCGAGATGCCGTTAATCTTCTGGTAGATGTCCAAGGCATAGATGTCGGTCATGCCGCTGATATAGTCGATGACAGCCATGAGCCGTGTCTCCAGGTCCTCGCTCTGTATGTCGTACTGGCTGCTGAAGCGCTTGATAAGTTGCTTGGAATGAAACTTCTCGGGACTCACGGCAGCGCTCACGAGGTCGCGCATCAGCGTCTCCATAATCTTGTAACCCGACAACTCCACGTCGAGCACTATCTTGCTTTGATATATTCTCTCTTTAGATACCTGCGTGCATCGCTTGTAGGCGTTGCGGGGCCGCTCGGAGATGGCTTTGATGAGGCTGCCCTCAAATGTGCCAGCCAGTATCTGGCTCTCGTGGTCTACAAAGGCATGCACGCACTCGTTTTCGAGCAGTCCCACGACACACGCCCTCATATACACCACCTTCTCGTTGACATCGGTCACCCCGTCTTCCTCCACCCGCTGCAGGATGCTGGCGCGGGTGTCGCTGTCGAAGAAGCCCAAGAGCAGGTCTTCGGTCTCCTGATAGGTGAGCAGCTTGAGCTTGTGGGCGTCTTCGATGTCCATAATCTCATAGCAGATGTCGTCGGCAGCCTCCATGAGGTATACCAGCGGGTGGCGGGCATAGCGCAGCGGCTCGCCGTCGGCAGAGAGGCGCGCGATACCCAGCTCGTCGGCAATCTTGCGGTAGGAGTCTTCCTCGGGGGCGAAAAAACCGAACTTGCCATGCCCTCCGGCTTCAGACGAGGCAAAGGGATATTTGACGATGCTCGCCAGGGTGGAGTAGGTCATGACAAACCCGCCCTCGCGCCTGCCGTGGAAGCGGTGGGTAAGGATGCGGAAGGCATTGGCGTTGCCCTCAAAGTGGGTGATGTCGTCCCAGAAGCGGTCGCTCACCCGGGTGCGCAGCTCCTGGCCCTCGCCCTCGGTGAAGAAGGCTTGTATGGCTTTCTCGCCACTGTGGCCGAAGGGCGGGTTGCCCAGGTCGTGCGCCAGTCCGGCAGTCTGGACGATGGTGCCAATCTCCTCGAAGAGCGTGCCCCTCAGTTCGGGATGGCGCTCGGTGAGGATGCGTGCCACGTCGTCGCCGAGCGACTTGCCGAGCGACGAGACTTCGAGCGAGTGGGTCAGACGGTTGTGGACGAAGATGCTGCCGGGCAGGGGGAACACCTGCGTCTTGTTCTGCAGACGCCTGAAGGGCGCCGAGTAAATGAGACGGTCGCTGTCGCGCTTGAACTCCGAGCGGTCGTCATGCCGCTCGTGCCGCGTCTCCTGTCCGAGACGCTTGTTGGAGATAAGTTGTTGCCAATTCATAGCCACAAAAGTAGTGGAAAAAACCCTAATTATATTCTTTTATCATAAAAAAGTGAATAATGTGGTCAGAATTAGTTATTTTTGCATGAAAAATCAAATCAGCATGACTATGCTTAACGTCAAAGTAATCAACAAGGGGCACCAGCCCCTGCCCGCGTATGCCACCAGCCAGAGTGCTGGCATGGACCTGCGCGCCAACATCGACGAGTCGATAGTACTTCATCCCATGGAGCGCCGCCTGGTTCCCACCGGGCTCCATATAGCCCTGCCGCAAGGCTTCGAAGCCCAGATACGCCCTCGCAGCGGACTGGCACTGAAGCACGGCATCACCGTGCTCAATACCCCCGGTACCATCGATGCCGACTATCGTGGCGAACTGATGGTGCTGCTCATCAACTTCTCTGATACCGACTTTGTCATCAACGACGGCGAGCGCATCGCCCAGATGGTGGTGGCGCGCCATGAGCAGATAGAGTTCCAGCTCGTCGACGAGCTCGACGATACCGAGCGCGGTGCCGGCGGTTATGGTCATACGGGGGGGAAATAACCTGCAGACGATGATGAAAATCAACTATCGCTATATCCTGATAGCTGCGGTGCTGCTGGTGGCGCTGCTGTCGCTGCCCACCCAGGCCAAGCGCAAGAAGGTGGCCGTGGCGGCTGCTCCCATCCTCTCTGCCCAGGACCAGCGCCGCATGGACAGTCTCTTCCTCGAGTCGGTCTGCGAGCGCCTCAAGGGCAACGATTCCATCGCACGCAGCCTGCTCGAAGAGTGCCGTGACCTCAACCCCTACGCCGCAGAGCCCTACTTCTTTCTCGCCAAATACTATGCCGACGACGGCAATGACTCGCTGGTTCAGGCTTATCTCGAGAAGACCGTCAGTCTGCGCCCCGACAACCAGACTTACCTCGAGACACTCGCCCTGAGTTACTACCGCAACAACGAGCTGGACAAGGCTGCGGCGGTGTATGAGAGTCTGGCGCGCAAGAACCGCGGCCGCACCGACCTGCTGCAGATTCTGCTCGGTATCTATGACAAGCAGAAAGCCTATGACCGCATGATAGACTGCCTGGACCGCCTGGAGCAGATAGAGGGCAGCGGCGAAGACATCACGCTGAGCAAGGTGAGCATCTACGGACTCAAAGGCGAGCGCAAGAAAGCTCTGGCGTCGCTCAAGCAGCTCGTGGCAGAGCATCCCTATGACATCAACTATCAGGTGATGATGGGCAACTGGCTCATGCAGAACGGCGGAGAGAGCGAGGCACTCAAGATATTCACCGAAGCCCTCGCCAAGGAGCCTGGCAACGCCAATGTGCTCAGCTCGATGTATGACTATTACAAGTCGGTGGGTCAGAACGACCTTGCCGACAACTGCCTGAAGAGCATCCTGGACAACCCCAAGACCGAAGACAAGACCCGCCTCACCATGATGAAAGCCTTCATCCAGGACAATGAAGCGCGTGGCGACGACAGTACCCGCGTGATAGCTCTCTTTGACCAGCAGGAGAAGCTGGGTGTCTATGATGCTACCCTGGCAGAACTCCGGCTGGCATACCTCAACCTCAAGAAATTTCCCGAAGCCGAGGTGCGTAAGGCGCGTACCCGCCTGCTCAGCCTCGAGCCCGACAACGGCTCCGTGAGGTTTGAACTCATACAGTCGTATTGGAAAGAACAGAACTGGGAGGAGGTCATAAAACTCAGCAAAGAGGGCACCGAGTACAACCCCGATGAACTCGCGTTCTACTACTTCCTCGGCCTCTCTTGTTACCAGAATGAGCGCAACGACGAAGCACTCAGCGCGCTGCGCCGGGGTGTGGCGCTTGCCGACGACAAGAGCAACAAGGACATCGTCAGTGACTTCTACTCGATGATGGGCAATATCCTGCACGACCAGAACAAGGAGCAGGAAGCCTTTGAGGCCTTCGACAACTGTCTGAAGTGGAAGGACGACAACATAGAGTGTCTCAACAACTATGCCTACTATCTCAGCGAGAAGGACACGGCTCTCAACAAGGCTGCGCAGATGAGCCAGAAGACCATCAAGGCCGAACCCAAGAACCCCACTTTCCTCGATACCTACGCCTGGATACTCTACCGTCAGGACCGTTATGCCGAGGCGCGCATCTATATCGACCAGGCGCTTGCCAACGACAGCGACTCGGTCCAGAGTGGTGTGGTGCTCGAACACGCTGGTGATATCTACTTCCGCAATGGTCTCACCGATGAGGCTGTGGGCTACTGGCAGCGTGCGGTTAAGGCTGGCGGTGGCAGTGAGCTGCTCCCCAAGAAGATAAAGTACAGAAAGATAATTGAAGATGGTGACCGGAAGAAGCAAGATGGCGTCAAGCAGAAGCAGAACGGTGACCGGAAGAATCAGGATAATGACAAGAAGAAACAAGATGGAAACAAGAAGAACAATCCATAACGCCACGCTCTTTGCCGTGGCTCTCGTGCTGGCATCGTGTGGTGCCAAGAAGACAGTGATGACCGGCGGCTCGGCGCAGACTCAGGCTGCCATGAAGAAGAGCGACGCCGTGAGCCCCTCGTTGCATTTCGTGCAGCAGGTGAGCGATCAGCGGCTCTACCAGAAGAACATTGTGGGCGACATGAGCTTCAGCATCAAGGCGGGAAGCATCAACCAGACGCTGCCGGGCCAGTTGCGCATGCGCAAGGATGAGGTAATCCGTCTGCAGGTGATGATACCGCTCATCCAGACCGAGGTGGGCCGCGTGGAGTTTACCCCCGACTATGTGCTCGTCATCGACCGTCTGCACAAAGAGTATATCAAGGCCGAGTACAGCCAGTTGGGCTTCCTCAAGGACAATGGCCTCGACTTCTACAGTCTGCAGTCGCTCTTCTGGAACGAACTCCTGCTGCCCGGAACGCAGAAGGTTGGCGAGGGAGACCTTGACAAGTTTACTGCCGAGATTGACGCCCTGGGCGACGAGGTTCCCGTGACGCTCAAGGCGGGCAAGCTCAACTTCAAGTGGAACGCCCGCCGCGCCGACCATCATATCCTCTCGGCGCTGGTGACCTATCTCGGCTCTGCCCACGGCACCTCGAGTCTCGCCTGGAACTACGGCGACTTCAAGGCAGTAGGCGCCAAGATGTTCCCAGCCTCCCAGTCGTTTACCTTCACCACCAATGCCGGCGGCAAGACCCAGCAGGCCACTGTCAGCCTGCGCATGAACAGCGTGCGCACCGACTCAGACTGGCAGGCGCTCACCACGCCGTCTGCCAAGTATAAGAAGGTGGAGGCCCATGATGTGTTTGACAAATTACTCAATATGCGATGAGACGTATTCTGATAGTATTGATGGCAATGGTGCTGACCCTCCCTCTGACCGCGCAGAAGAAGACGACGGCCACGAGGCAGAGCAAGCAGCGCACCACCGCCAAGACCACAACCAAGCGCAAGTCCCAGGCGACGACGACCAGGCGCAAGACCAAGACCAAAGCCTCTGCATCCAAGAACGCCAAACCCACCACCATCAAGGGCTTGCGCAATGAGCGCGCCGCCGTGCAGCGCCGCATCAGGCAGCAGGAGCAGGCGCTCAGAGCCAACAAGGCCAACGTGTCCAAGCGCCTCAAGGACCTCATGCTCATCAACAGCGAGATAGGGGAGAAGCAGAAGTCTATCGACGGCATCCAGAAGGACATCACAGCCCTCGACGACAACATCAGCATCCTCAAGTCGCAGCTCGCCACCCTCCAGAGCCAGCTCGATGACCGTCGCCAGCGATATATCAAGTCGATACGCTACATGGCAAGGCATCGCAGCGTGCAGGACAAGATGATGTTTGTCTTCTCGGCACAGAGTTTCGCGCAGATGTATCGTCGTATGCGCTTTGTCAAGGAATACGCCGCGTACCAGAAGGTGCAGGGCGATATGCTCAAGGTCAAGCA
This sequence comes from Prevotella sp. P4-67, assembly GCF_002251325.1. Taxonomy (NCBI): domain Bacteria; kingdom Pseudomonadati; phylum Bacteroidota; class Bacteroidia; order Bacteroidales; family Prevotellaceae; genus Prevotella; species Prevotella sp. P4-67. The sequence goes on along the minus strand of NZ_NPJL01000011.1, from coordinate 88,194 downwards.
GCAGCAGGTCAACGAAAAGCATAAGCAGCTGGAGGACGCCCGCGGACACAAGCACCAGCTCCTCAGTCGCGATGTGCAAGCCCGCACCGAGCTCGAGGGCAAGCAGAGCGAGCAGCAGAATATCGTGAAAGGACTGCAGCGCCAGCAGAAGACCATACAGTCTATCATAGACGAGCAGAAGAAGAAAAATCAGGTGCTCAACGCGCAGATTGACCGTCTTGTGGCTATCGAGGTGGCCAAGGCGAAAGCCCGCGCCGAGGCAGAGGCCAAGCGCAAGGCTGCTGCTGCCGCTGCCGCCAAACGCAAAGCCGAAGAACTGGCTCGCCGAAAGGCTGCCGCCGAGGCTGAAGCACGTGAAAACCAGCGCCGCATCGAAGAGGCACGCAAGCGCGAACAGCAGTTGCGTGCCGAGGCAGAAGCCCGACGCGGAAAGGGTGAAGCTGAAGAGCGCGCCCGACAAGCTATGCGCGAAGCCACAGCCAATCGCGAGGCTGCCGAGCGCAAGGCGCGTGCCGACGAAGCCCGCAGCCGCAAGGAGATAGCTGCCGCCAAGCGCGAGGTGAGCAATGCCGAGTCGATGTCGTCGGTAGACCGCATGATGAGTGGTGGCTTTGAGGCCAACAAGGGTCGCCTGCCTATGCCTATCACCGGCAGCTACAAGGTGGTGAGCCACTTCGGCCAGTACGCCGTCGAAGGCCTCAAGGGCGTGACGCTCGACAACAAGGGCATCAACATCCTGGGCCGCCCCGGAGCCGTAGCCCGCAGCATCTACGATGGCGAGGTGAGTGCCGTCTTCGGTTGGGAGGGCAGCATGTTTGTCATGGTGCGCCATGGAGCCTACATCTCCGTCTATTGCAACCTGAGTTCGGTGAGCGTGAGCAAGGGACAGAAAGTCTCTACGCGTCAGGCGCTCGGCAATGTAGGCCCCGACCATATCCTCCAGTTCCAGCTGCGTCGCGGAACGACCAAACTCAACCCTGAAACATGGCTCGGCCGTTAGCGCCGCTATCTATATATCTATCGCAAAGAGCGCGCCCGTGTGAGAGGTTCACATGGGCGCGCTCTTTGCGTTTGTGGCTGTCGCCACGGTCGTGGCGGGGGTTCGTGACTTAACCTTCCCAACCCTCGAGCAGCGAGAGATAGGTGTCGATGGCGTGGGAGATTTCGCTTATGCGTATGTATTCGTCGGCAGAGTGGGAGCGGGCGGAGTCGCCGGGGCCCAACTTGAACGAGGGCCATGTCATGAGCGCCTGGTCGCTCAGCGTGGGCGAGCCAAAGGGCGTCATTCCCAATGACAGACACCGTCTTACCAATGGATGCTGGGCATCGATATGCGACGAGCAGAGGTGGAAGGAGCGCGCCTTGACATCGCTCTTGACGTGGCGGCTCACGATGTCATACACCTCGCGGTTGGTATAATGCTCATTGGTACGTATGTCAACCACCATGCGGCACTCGTCGGGTATCACGTTGTGCTGGGTGCCCGCGTTTATCACCGTCACCTTCATCGTGGTGGGCCCCAAGAGACTGCTGTCGCGCTCAAACCTGTAGTCGCGCATCCACAGCAGGTCGTCCATCGCCTTGTAGATGGCGTTCACGCCCTCGTTGCGCGCGGCGTGTCCGCTGCGGCCGTGGGCGGTGATGTCGAGCACCATCAGTCCCTTCTCGGCTATGGCGGGCTGCATGGCGGTGGGCTCGCCCACTATCGCCACATCTATCCTGGGTAGCAGAGGCAGCACGCGGCGTATGCCGTCGACGCCCGAGACCTCCTCCTCTGCCGAGGCGAGGTATATCAGATTGTATGGACGTGGTCTGTCTTTGAGCGCGCGATACACTTGCAGCAGCGCAGTGAGTCCTCCGCCGCAGTCATTGCTGCCCAGACCGTAGAGCGTGTCACCCTCGAGCGTGGGGGAGTAGGGGTTGCGCGTCCAGCTCTCCACGGGCTTGACGGTGTCGATATGGGCGTTGAGCAGCAGGGTGGTGCGCCGCTCGTCATACTGCGGGTCGGTGGTCCAGAGGTTGTTGCCCTCGCGCGTATATTCAATTCCGCATCTCCGCAGTTCTGCCTCCATGACATCTGCCGCCCCGCCCTCGTCGCGGCTCACAGACGGAGTGGCTATCAGGCGCATGAGCAGCGCCACCGCGTCATCAGTATATTCTTTTGTGGTCATCGTAATTGTGCGTTTGTTGGTAGAAACGACCGAATTATGCAAGGATAATTCCGTCTCTATTCACATTCTCGTAGAAAGGGGAGAACTGGTAGGTTTCCCATTCCTTCTTGGTGTAGAGGATGGGGTTGATTTCGGCGCCGAGGTTGCAGCCCAGCATGACGAAGGGATAACTCACGTTGTCGTAGTCGTTCTGGGTGAGCGTGTCCTTGTTCAACAGGATAAGGATGTCCCAGTCGGAGTCGCTGCGGGCATCGCCACGAGCCCGCGAGCCATACAGTATCGCTTCGCTGCCGTCGGGGACAGTGCTCCGGGCGATATCCTTGATTTTGTCAATTATCAATTCGTCTGCTTTCATAATCTTGGCGTGTTTCGTGGGTGTAGATGGTGCAACTCTGCATCATGAAACTTGCTTCAAATGCCGAGGCACCGTCCATCCTGGGCAAAGTTAAGCAAAAAATCATTGATATTGGTGCTGTAACTCATGTTTTTTTGCTTTTCGGCACATATATCTGCGATGGGTGGTGTGTCGCGCTGCCTTCATAGTGGTGCCCGGGAGTGTGTGCGAGGGCTTCGGAAATGGGGTGGGGCGTGGCGCCAACTTGTCCGAGTGCCTATTCATCTATAATTCGTGGCTTGAAATAATGGGCTCAAAGTCTGAAATGATAAAATCGCGGTTTGCAATCGTCATTTCGTGACTTGAAATGTTTTTGTTTGGCATCTGCATCAACTTAAACATAACGACGGCTCTTCCGTAGAAATCGAAAAAGCTCATGTTTTTTCTTTGTATTGTCTTCGGTTTGCACTACTTTACGCCTAAAGGCGTGAAGGTAGGCTGCACCTCAAGATTAAAAATAAATGAATTTATTTTGTAATCTCTTCGGTTTGCACTACCTTTACGGCGAAGCCGTCAAGATAGGCTTCACCTCGGAAATAAAAATAAATAGATTTATTTTGTATTTCGCTCGGTTTGCACTACCTTTGGATAAGGTAGGCTGCACCTCAACAATCCAAATCGAAAAAACCTACGTTTTTTCTTTGTATTGTCTTCGGTTTGCACTACTTTACGCCTAAGGGCGTGAAGGTAGGCTTCACCTCGGAAATAAAAATAAATAGATTTATTTTGTATTTCGCTCGGTTTGCACTACCTTTGCATAAACTAAATATTATTGCTTATGCAAATCAATAGTCATCTTTCGGTGATCATTCACGACCTTGCCAAGAAGTACGGAGAGCGAACGGCACTTACTTTTCAGAGATTTGGAGAAAAGAAATGGCGCTCAGTATCTTGGCAGCATTTCTCTCTTCGTGTAAAGGAGGTAAGTAACGCGCTGCTTAATCTCGGCGTGAAACCTCAGGAAAATATAGGCGTTTTCTCACAGAACTGTGTGCAGTACCTCTACACCGACTTCGGTGCCTATGGCGTGCGCGCCGTTACCGTGCCTTTCTACGCCACCAATAGCGAGCAGCAGATACTCTATGTGCTCAACGATGCCAAGGTGCGCTTCCTCTTCGTAGGCGAGCAGGACCAGTATGACAAGGCGTTGCGCATCTTCCACCTCTGCCCCACGCTCGAGCGCATCATCGTCTATGATGACAGCGTGAATATCGATACCCACGACTCCAATGCCCTTTACTTCAGCGATTTCATCAAGTTGGGCAAGGGGCTGCCCCGCCAGTCTGAACTTGAGACGCGCTGGAAGGAAGCCAACTACACCGACCTCTGCAACATCCTCTACACCAGTGGTACCACCGGCGAGAGCAAGGGCGTGATGCTCACCTACGGGCAGTATCATGCGGCTCTTCACGCCAACTATGAGTTTGTTGATGTCTCTGAAAACGACCGCGTCATCGACTTCCTGCCCTTCACCCACATCTTCGAGAGAGGTTGGGCTTACCTCTGCCTGTCGGTTGGCGCCCAGTTGATTATCAACACCTATCCCCAGCAGATACAGCAGGCTATGCGCGAGACCCACCCCACGTGTATGTCATCGGTTCCGCGCTTCTGGGAGAAGGTCTACATCGCTGTCAAAGACCGTATGGACAATGCTGGCGCCCTGCAGCAGCGTCTTTTCCACCGTGCCCTCCATGTGGGTCACAAGTACAATGTAGACTGTCTGGCCCGCGGCCGTCGCCCGTCGCTTGCCCTCGCTGCCGAATACAAGATTTATGACCGTACCGTGCTTGCCCTCGTGCGCAAGCAGTTGGGTCTCGACCACCCCAATATCTTCCCCACTGCCGGCGCCGCTGTGTCGCCCCAAGTCGAAGAATTTGTCCATTCCATCGGTATCAACATGGTCGTGGGCTACGGTCTCACCGAAAGCCTTGCCACTGTCTCTTGCGACCACAAGGGCAAACCGTTCACCATCGGTTCGGTGGGTCGTCCGCTCTCTGGCATCGAGGTCAAGATTGGCGACAACGACGAGGTGCTGCTCAAGGGCCCGACCATCACGCCGGGTTATTACAAGCGCGACCAGGTCAACGCCGAAGCCTTCACTGCCGACGGTTTCTTCCGCACGGGTGACGCCGGCTACATCAACGACCAGGGCGAGCTCTTCCTCAAGGAGCGTATCAAGGACCTCTTCAAGACATCCAACGGCAAGTATATCGCGCCCCAGATGATAGAGTCCATGCTGCTCGTCGACAAGTATGTAGACCAGGTTGCCATCATCGCCGACCAGCGCAAGTTTGTCGCCGCCCTCATCGTGCCCGACTTCCGTCTGCTCGAAGCCTACGCCCGTGACAACCACATCGAGTTTGGCTCGCGCGAAGAGCTCTGTGCCGACAAGCGCATCCACGACATGATGACCGAGCGCATCGACACCCTCCAGCAGACGCTGGCCCACTATGAGAAAATCAAGCGGTTTACCCTCCTGCCCCATGGCTTCACCATGGAGAATGGAGAGCTGACCAGCACCCTCAAATTGAAACGAGCTGTCGTCTACAAGAACTACAAGGAGACGATAGACAAGATGTACGAAGAATAAATGATAACAAGTGATCAGTTGAAAGACGTTCTGGAGCGCACCGATGCGTTGGCGCGCTACCTGAACATCGACCAAAAGAAGGTGGAGTTTGAAGAAGAACAGCTCCGCACACAGGCGCCTGACTTCTGGGAAGACCCCAAGCGCGCACAGGAACAGATGAAGAAGGTCAAGGGCATTGAGCGTTGGCTCAAGGACTACAAGGCGGCACGCGAATATGCCGACGAGTTGCAGCTGGCCTTCGATTTCTATCACGACGATATGGTGACCGAGGACGAAGTCGACGCCGACTACGCCAAAGCCATCAAAGCCATCGAGGAACTTGAACTCAAGAACATGCTGAGACAGAAGGAAGACCCGATGGACTGCGTCATGAAAATCAATTCGGGCGCTGGCGGTACCGAGAGCCAGGACTGGGCGTCGATGCTTATGCGTATGTATATGCGTTGGGCAGAGTCACACGGCTACAAAGTGCGTGTGGCAGACCTGCAGGAAGGCGATGAAGCCGGCATCAAGAGCGTCACTATGGAGATAGAAGGCGGTGAGTATGCCTATGGCTACCTGAAGAGCGAGAACGGCGTGCATCGCCTCGTGCGCGTATCGCCTTTCAATGCCCAGGGCAAGCGTATGACCAGTTTTGCCAGCGTCTTCGTCTCGCCCCTCGTCGACGATACCATCGAGGTGGTGGTCGAGCCTGCCCGCCTCTCTTGGGATACCTTCCGCTCCAGTGGTGCCGGAGGTCAGAACGTGAACAAGGTAGAGTCGGGAGTGCGCCTCCGCTATCAGTATGAAGACCCCGACACTGGCGAGAAAGAAGAAATTCTCATCGAGAATACCGAGACGCGCGACCAGCCCAAGAACCGCGAGAACGCCTTGCGTCTGCTCAAGTCGCAGCTCTATGACCGCGCCATGAAGAAGCGTCTCGAGGCCAAGGCCAAGATTGAAGCCGGCAAGAAAAAGATAGAGTGGGGAAGCCAGATACGCAGCTATGTCTTCGATGACCGTCGCGTCAAGGACCACCGCACCAACTACCAGACCGGTGATGTCGACGGTGTGATGGACGGCAAAATCGACGACTTCATCAAGGCTTATCTCATGGAGTTCCCTGTCACCGACGATGAAGATTGAGCCCCTAAAAGGAACATCGATATATTAACCTAAAAACATAACAACTATGAGCGAAAAAAGTAAGATGCGCCGCGCCAAGAAGGCAGCCATGCAGGAGAAGGAAGGCAAGAACGTGATGAAGTGGTTGATAGTAACCATGGTAGTATTGACTCTTGCCGTGATAGGTTACGCTATGGTATTGATGCAATGAGCGGTGTAGAAATAGAACGTAAGTTTCTGGTCAGGAAAGGCGATGCGTACAAGCGTGTTGCCTTTTCTTGTACCCACATCCAGCAAGGCTATATCCCTGCCGAGGGTGCCACGGTGCGTGTCCGCGTACGCGACGACCATGCCTACCTCACCATCAAGAACCGTTCGCAGGACGGCGGACTCAGCCGTTATGAGTTTGAGAAGGAGATAACCCTCGACGAGGCGAGCCACCTCCTGCGTCTCTGCCGGGGTGGAGTCATCGACAAGAACCGTTATCTCGTGCGCAGCGCCGATGGCCGCCACGTGTGGGAAGTGGACGAGTTTTTCGGCGACAATGCCGGTCTTGTCATGGCAGAGATAGAGTTGGCTTCGGTGGACGAACCCTTTGAAAAGCCCGATTTCATCGCTGTCGAGGTTACCGGCGACCGCCGTTTCTACAACTCTAATCTTCTGCGCGCCCCTTACGCCACCTGGCGTGACACGCTACCAGAAGCATACCGATAGGTTGGCCGATGAGCACGCCCAGGCTGTCGGCAGCCAAGTCCAGCCACTCCCCGCTGCGCGTGCCGCCGGTGCAGTAGGCCTGGACCAGCTCTATCACCCCGCCCATCACGATGGGCAGCAGCAGGGCGTAGACCACCATCCCCCGGCGGTCGGAGGTGAGGCGCAGCCGGGCGCGGTCTGTCCATATCATGGCACACAGTCCGCCATACATCACCAGATGCGTCCACTTGTCTATCATGCTTACCTCAGACAGCGGCGTCTCGGGAATGGGGATGATACACAGTATCCATATCACGATGATACACAGTGTCGAGAAGGGATAGTCTCGACACAATTTCCATATACTTTTCATTTTTCTCTTCGATTTGCTGACAAAAGTAAATAAAATTCATTACTTTTGTATCAACCACGACGATTATTAGTACGTACGACATAAAAATAGTAGTTATTTGAGGGAAAATGATGGAAAAAAGAGGTAATTTCGGAACCGAACTGGGAATGATACTTGCCACCGCCGGCGGTGCCGTCGGACTGGGCAATGTGTGGCGATTTCCCTATATGACGGGCGAGAATGGCGGCGCAGCCTTCATTCTGGTCTATATCTGCTGTGTGCTTATGCTGGGCATCCCCTGTATGCTCTCCGAGTTTATCATCGGCCGTCACGGTGCGTCCAACACCTACCGCGCCTACTCCCTGCTCTCCGGCGGCAACGCCTGGAAGTATGTGGGTCTCTTGGGTGTCGCCACCGGTTTTCTCATCATGGGCTATTATGCCGTGGTGTCTGGTTGGTGCCTGCAGTATGTCTATGCCTCGTTCTTCGGCGAGATCACCGGCAATGCCGACTTCGTCAACCACTATTTTGCCGAGTTCTCCTCCGACCCCTGGCGCCCCGTCATCTGGACGCTTGCTATCCTTGTCATCACCTGTCTTGTGATTGTCAATGGTGTGCGCAGCGGTATCGAGCGTACCTCCAAGATGCTCATGCCCACGCTCTTCATCCTGCTCCTTGTCATCGTCGTGGCGTCGTGCCTCCTGCCCGGTGGCGAGCGCGGCATGGAGTTCCTCTTCAAGCCCGACTTCACCAAGCTCGACAGCGACGCCTTCCTCGGCGCCCTCGGTCAGTCGTTCTACTCGCTCAGCATCGCCATGGGCTGCATCTGTACCTATGCCTCTTACTTCAAGCGTCAGACCAATCTGTTGAAGTCGGCCCTGCAGGTGTCACTGCTCGATACGCTGATAGCGGTGCTGGCAGGACTGATGATATTCCCTGCCGCCTTCTCCGTGGGAGTGAACCCCGGCAGCGGCCCCTCGCTCGTCTTTGTCACCCTGCCCAACGTGTTCAACCAGGCGTTTGCCGCCGTGCCCTTAGTGGGCATGCTCGTGTCGGTGTTCTTCTACGCCCTCCTGTCGCTGGCAGCCATCACGTCGCTCATGTCGCTCCACGAGGTGAGCACAGCCTTCCTCATCGAGGAACTGCATATCACGCGCCGCACGGCTGCCACCTTCGTCACCGCTGGCAGCCTGTTTATCGGCATCTTCTGTTCGCTCTCGTTCAGCGATATACCATGGCTGAGCTTCGGCGGGCGCACTCTCTTCGACTGGTTCGACTTTGTGACGGGTCAGATATTCCTCCCCGTGGGTGGCTTCCTCACCTGCCTGTTTATCGGGTGGGCAGTGCCGCGCAAGCTGGTGCGCGACGAGTTTACCAACTGGGGCACCGTGTCGTGCAGGGTCTTCGGCGTCTACCTGTTCTTTGTGCGCTATGTCTGTCCCACAGCCATCCTCGCCGTCTTCCTCCATCAGCTCGGCGTCTTCTGATGCCCCGGGCTGCCGAAGATAAACCACCTTACACCTTATTATATTATATATAGCGATGAAGTTGTCCCGCCCCTATTACCTCTGCAAGAGCGACCGCGTGGTTGTCCTCTTCCTGTTGGCAGTCCTTGCCTTCGGGGTGATAGGCTATCATCTCTTGTGGCCCAGTGCCGACACCACTCCCATCGCCGCTGCCGACAGCACCCGCAGCAAGCGTAGCGCCGTGGGCACAGACTCTCGGCGTGCTTATACCTATGCCACACCCTCGCGCCAGGTGGTCTACGCCCCCTTCGACCCCAATACCGCCGACAGCACCCAGCTGCTCAGCCTTGGTCTGCAGCCCTATCAGGTGCGCAACATCTATCACTACCGTGCCAAGGGTGGAGTCTACCGCCGTCCGTCCGACTTCGCGCGCCTCTACGGTCTCACCGCCAAGCAGTATCGCGAGCTCGAGCCTTATATACGCATCTCGGCAGACTATCTGCCGGCATCGGAGGTCTATGCCGTCCATGACGAGCGGCCCAAAGCCTCTTCCGACAGCCTGCGCTATCCTGTCAAATTGCGCAACTCCGAGCGCATCGCCCTCAACCTTGCCGATACCACGCTCCTGCGCCGTGTGCCTGGCATCGGTGCCTACTACGCCCGCCGCATTGTCGCTTACCGCCAGCGTCTGGGTGGCTATGCCCATGCCCGTCAGTTGCTCGAGATTGACGACTTCCCCGAGGAGGCTCTTCCTTTCTTCACCGTCGATGCCGGCGACATCCAGCGCCTCGATGTCAACCGTCTCTCGCTCTCCCAACTCAAGCGCCATCCTTACATCAACTATCTCCAGGCGCGCGCCATCTGCGACTATCGTCGGCTGAAGGGTCCCCTCGCCAGCCTCGACCAGCTGCGTCTGCTCTCTGCGTTCACCGCCGCCGACATCGAGCGTCTTCGTCCTTACGTGCGCTTCTAATCTCACGCTACCAGCCATCTTTTTTCTTCCAATCAGTAGTCTCTTTCCCACCAAAGCGACACCTAAATGTTAGGAAAGCGACACAAAAGTTACGCAAGGTTACACCCGCTTTGTGGCAAATATATTATTTTTGCCTTTGGATATCAAAGTGATAAACAAAAGCAACTTGCATCCACTATGACCGTCTCTTCGCTTCGCCGCATTGCTACTCGTGTGCAGCCCGTGTCAGACATCTCGTCATTCTGTTGGCTCTCGGCATTCGTTTCGCAGCCATGGTAGGTGCTATCGTTGCCCTTGGTGACCACTTGAATTTTGACAACATATTTTTGAATTGACTAATCTGCTAATAATATCTCTTTGAAATGTTTGATGATGTGCGGCTCCACAGTCAGGGCCGCACTTTCATTTTCCCCTGTTGGCTTCGGTGGGGGAAAGCCCCATCCCAGCCTTCCCCAAAGGGAAGGAGTCCTATCCCAACACGTTTGCCCGTGGTGGGTTGGTTAATTGTCCCTTTTGTGAAAGAGTAAAATATCAACTGCGAGTAACGCCTTCGGCTAATCGCAACTCTTACAGAGTAGCTATGATTAGTTTGGATGATACCCAGGGTAGCGTGCTTCGCCCGCAACCCTGGGCTGGGGAATCGCAACTCCTACAGAGTTGCCAAGGATAAGCCCCATCCCAACCTTCCCCAAGGGGAAGGAGCTCAGCGTCAACCATTTCAACCTTCTTCGAGGGGTTTGGGTTTAATAGGGGGGCATTCCATCCTTCACCAAGTGGAACAAGTTTAATACGGGCCACATCCCAGCCTTTCCTTAGGGAAAGGAGTTCTATCTTAATGCGTTAACCTGGGGTGCTTTGGCTTTCTCTCCCCTTGGGGAGAGTTAGAGAGGGGCTGCTGTCGTTCATTCCCTTTTGTTGAAAGCAGGAAGTACGCACCCTCGGCAACTCTGACAGAGTTGCGATTTCATAGCCCAGGGTTGAGGGGCGCAGCGCCTCTACCCTGGGTACATATATAATAAGGTATAGCAACTCTGTAGGTGTTGCGCTTAGCCTAAGGCGTTACCTGTAGTAGGTTTTTGTCCCCAGGATATTGGATATAATTTCATCTGCGAGTAATTAATAGGTTGCGGAGATGATACAAAAAGTTTTGCTCCTTTTCAGGGCTTCGCCCTATGCGTCTGCGTGTGGTGGCAGATATTCCCGAGAGCGGGCTCTCGGATATCCGCCACCACCCACCGCCGCGCCTGCCCGATGGCAGGCTGAAAAGGAACAAAATCAAAAAGCCGCCGTTGGCGGTAAAAAAAGCCCGGCTGTTCGCCGGAACAAAAAATGAATACATTATTTGCGCCATCTCATTCCATGGCGCGTATATAATTAGAGGCAGTGACATTTGCAATCCTCCCTCGCTTAGTTGAAATTCACTCTGCAGCGGAATCTAAGACTATGAAACAGATGTCACCAAAGTGCTCTTTGCCGACTTCTTCCCCTTTCAGGATTGCTGGCATTGAGATAATACCCTTTGATTCAAGAATGTCAAGCAAATCCCACATCACTTCGTGATAAAATATCACCTGACTCAACTGTTGTGAAGCAATATTGTGAGCCTTACCCCATGATATGCAATGCTTCTTGACAGCATGACTTAAATCTGTTGTTATATCCCGGCAAAGGAGATCGATTTTGTCATTGTTGTTCCGGTATATCACAGGAATAAGGATATTGCTATTTTCGTCGGTGAGACCCCAGCCTGCGACGGCATCAATGACTTCTTGTTTTTCGATACGCTTGCCGCTATTAGCCGCCACTTCACGTGCAAATGTCATAATCTTGGGCATACTCATCCAATAGCCCAGATTATCGGTCCAGTTCTGTTTTACAGGACCGTAGCCATTAGTCCCGATTTTATCATGGTTGCGGCTTTCAAACATAGCCCAATAGGCTCCCGACCATGTGCCATGATTTTCGCAGCTACGTGGCGATGACAGGAACTCGTCCTCCCAAATGTAATTATCCAGCAGATACGAAAATATAAGACTATAGGTCTGTTGGGAATATCTGGCCTCATCAAAAGCACCCACCAGCCGTCTGATTTTGGGCTCGATTTTCGGGAAAATGCTGTCGGCAAAATCTTTTGACTGTCGGCGGATTTGTTGTGTCTCACTTTTCCCGAAAATGTGCATTTTTGTAGTATAATGCTCGTTATTACACATCAACAAATCGCCAACTTCAAGCAATCTAAGTTGACTTCTGTTTTAAGGAATACCAAGTGAGTCCAATTTAGCGGCAGAACCAGACTGAACAAAGGCACAAAGAATATCCCAATTGTTATCTGTCAGATATTCGCTCGGATGAAAACTGTTGTAAGAGCAGAATGCTGAAAGGTCAAAAGACTTCAACGGTCGGCCAATAATTGTATCTTGTGTATTAGCCATTATATGCATTGGCAAAAATTCCATGCACAAAACCAATAAGAAGTTTTTCATAATGTTTGCATTTTTATTTTAACAATTTTCTATCATTGTCGCCGCTTTCCAGTACGCTCATCTGATGAATGGCTATTTGGTTCAGCTTCACAAGCCGCTCGCTCTGAGTCATGCCTTGTTCGATGAAAACCGCATTAAGGTTTTCCATATTTGACAGACAGATAAGTTCGTTGATTGTGGCGTAGTCGCGTATGTTTCCTTTGAGGTCGGGATTTGCCTCGCGCCATTGTTTTGCCGTAACACCGAACATTGCCACATTCAGCACATCGCCCTCATTGGCGTAGATGATGCTTGCCTGTGCCGGAGTAACCTCGGCAGGGATAAGGTTCTGCTTTATGGCATCGGTATGTATGCGGTAGTTGATTTTCGATAACTCACGTTTCGCCGACCAACCTAATAACCGCTGTTCCTCCGTTTTGAGCCGCTGAAATTCCTCGATAAGATAAAGTTTGAACGTCACACTTATTGCCGAACCAAATTCAAAAGCTATATCCTTATGAGCATAGGTACCTCCATAGCGACCTTTCTTTACTATTATTCCGATTGCGTTTGTGCGCTCTATCCATTCAGAAGCACTCAACACAAAGGACGGCAAACCTGCACTCATTCTAAAGTGGTCAAATTCGACCACTTTGAAATCAGGATTATGAATCATCTCCCAAGTACCAAGAAATTCAATAGTGTAGCGGTTTCGCAACCAGTTCTTGATTATATCGGCAGAACGGTTGTCGCCCTCTTTGGCAGTTGCCATATCTGTGAGGGAGATATAATCCTGTTCCTCTAACGAAGAGAACTGTGATAGGTGTATTTTGAACGATAATTTTAGACATTGTTTCAGATATGGCGTATATGCCAATACGCAAAGTTATATATTTTCGCTGATATACATCGCATTCTCTTGATTTTTTCTTTATTTTTAATTCAAAACCGTTCTTTCGTATTGTATGTCCTATATATATAATGAGGGTGTGGAGATGATACAAAAAGTTTTGTTCCTTTTCAGGGCTTCGCCCTATGCGTCTGCGTGTGGTTGCGGATATTCCCGAGAGCGGGCTCTCGGATATCTGCCACCACCCACCGCCGCGCCTGCCCGATGGCAGGCTGAAAAGGAACAAAATCAAAAAGCCGCCGTTGGCGGTAAAAAAAGCCCGGCTGTTCGCCGGAACAAAAAATGAATACATTATTTGCGCCATCTCATTCCATGGCGCGTATATAAATGGAGGCAGCGACATTTGCAATTTAATGGATAAACAATAAATGGCTTGCTGTGGGTAACAATTCGCACTAATAGCATGCGCATTTCCTGCCGCGAGTAACGCCTACGGCTAAGCGCAACTCTTACAGAGTAGCTATGATTAGTTTGGTTGATACCCAGGGTAGCGTGCTTCGCCCGCAACCCTGGGCTGGGGAATCGCAACTCCTACAGAGTTGCCGCTGCTTGTGGCCATCCCAAACACGAGTCCTATCCCAACTTTCTCCGCGTTGAAGGAGCTCTATTCCAATGCGTTAATCGGTGGTGGTTCGGTTAATTATCCTTTTGTGATAGGGCAAAATATCAACTGCGAGTAACGCCTTCGGCTAATCGCAACTCTTACAGAGTAGCTATGATTAGTTTGGTTGATACCCAGGGTAGCGTTCTTCGCCCGCAACCCTGGGCTGGGGAATCGCAACTCCTACAGAGTTGCCAAGGATAAGCCCCATCCCAATCTTCCCCAAGGGGAAGGAGCTCAGCGTCAACCATTTCAACCTTCTTCAAGTGGATTGAGTTTAATAGGGGGGCATTCCAACCTTCACCAAGTGGAACAGGTTTAATACGGGCAACATCCCAGCCTTGCCTTAGGGAAAGGAGTTCTATCTTAATGCGTTAATCTGGGGTGCTTTGGCTTTCTCTCCCCTTGGGGAGAGTTAGAGAGGGGCTTTTGGGAGCAGTCGAGGGGCCTCCTCCCAGATATTGTTTTTTTACCGGCGTAAGCTGTACTTTTTTTACGGCCGCAGGCCGCTTTTTGTTCCTTGGCGTCTTCTGATGTCATGCTGTGCATGACGGTGGTGATGGCGCTGGCGGCACGAAGGAAAATTGTTTTCCGGCTGACGGCTGCGTCTATCGCCACAAAGGCGGAGCCTTCAGAAGACGCCGAGGCTTTTTGTATTTATTTTTTATGGAGCAGTAAGTCTATATATATATAATAAGGTGTAGTGGTAAACATGAAGTAATAAAGTGTCAGCATCATCTGCCTGGTCCTTATTCCTTGTGTAAATAGCCCCTCTCTCATCCCCAAAGTGCTAATTTTGGCTAAAAATATCGGTGAAAATGGTGGAAAATTGATTTTTTTTGAAAAAAATCGCATTTTTGACTACCCCATTTAAGATATTTTTCGTCTTATTGATGTATATCAAATCGACAACGACGTGCAAGACGAACATTTTTACGACTTGATGGTAGGCTATTTCAGTGACAACCTCAGTACTGAGGAGGTCGCTGAACTCCTGTTGTGGCGCGATGCCAACGAAGCCAACTCCCGCCTGTTCAGACAGCTTCACACTATGTGGATGTCCATTCCCAATATGGAGCAGCTGGCTAAATATGACAAAGTGCTTGCCTACAAAAAGTTTATGGAGTGCGTGCATGCTCATCAGTGTCAGCGTCGCCATCGCCGCGTGATGTATATGATGCGCTACGCTGCCATCCTTCTTGTCACCGTGGGTGTCTTCTCCTACCTCTTTTATATAAAGGGACAGGATATGGTAGAGTCTCGCTTCGCCGACATCAGCGTCGAAGCCCCCTTAGGTTCCACAACCCGTATGACCCTCCCCGATGGCACACAGGTTTGGCTCAATGCCGGCTCACGCATCACCTACTCTCAGGGTTTCGGTGTTCGCGAACGCAATGTGAAGCTCGTGGGTGAAGGCTACTTCGAAGTTGCCCATAACGAGAAACTCCCCTTCCATGTCAACTCCAGCGCTCTCAAGCTGCGCGTGCTCGGTACCAAGTTTGACTTCCGCGACTACCCCGACGACCCTAATGCTATGGTCACTCTCGTCGAAGGTCGCGTAGCCTTAGGCAGCCATGCCGACTCTGCCAACCGTGAATACCAGTTGCAACCCAACGAGTGTGCCGTCTTTGAGAAAGGCTCCAAGAACATGACCATCCAGTCTTCCGTCGCCCAAGCGTCACGTCAGTGGACCCAGGGAGTACTGATGTTTCATGACACCACCCTGCGCGAGATAGCCCTTACGCTCTCTCGCAGTTACCACCAGCGCATCGTGATTGCCGACAGGCAGCTCGCCACTCTCAACTTCTATGCTACCTTTAACCGCGACGAGCAGACGCTCACTCAGATTCTCGACGCCCTCTCTGCTACCGGGCGCATCAGATACAAACTGCAAGGAAAGACTTACATAATATACTAAGGGCACTCCCCGACTTTATAACTTACTTTTACAACTTTAACCTCAGACACCCAACAAAAACAAAACAGAAAAGAACCTTATCACGAGCCCCACGGTCATAAAGACTGTGCCTGGGCTCACCCTGATGGCGGCCAGGGAACAAGCCCCACCAACGTAAACAATAACCTACGAATAAGAGTTAATAAATATAATTATCTAATTTAGTACAGTAATGAATATCAGAAAAAAAGGCCTCTTGGTAGGCGCGTTTCTGTTGTGCATGAACCTCAGTGCCCTCGCACAGAGCTTGCAGATGCAGCTCAAGGGAGTCACTGTAGAGAAGGCAATGACAGAATTGAGACAAAAGAGTGGATATTCGTTCGTGTTTGAGTCAGCTGACGTGAATACCGCCAAGGTAGTCAGTGTTAACGCGAAGGATGTCAAGCAGGCTGTGGAGCAGATCCTCCGTGGTCAGAGTGTTTCTTACGAGATTAAGGGTAAGAACATCGTCGTTTCAAAGAAGCAGGGTAAGACCGTGGCTACCGCCAAGGCCAACAATCCCAAGAAAAAGGTAACCGGTACTATCACCGACGAGAACGGTGAGCCCATCATCGGTGCCACCATCAAGGAGAAGGGCACTCAGAATGCCGTAATCTCTGATGTAGACGGTAACTTCGTGCTCAACACCACCGAAGGCGCAGAGCTCGAGATTACCTACATCGGCTATGCCGACCAGACTCTCAAGGTAACTGGCAAGGACAAGTACAGCGTGTCTATGTCTTCAGGTACCAAGGAGCTCAACGAAGTTGTGGTTACCGCCCTCGGTATCAAGCGTGCTGAGAAGGCTCTGAGCTACAACGTACAGCAGGTGAGCGGTGAAGATCTCCTCACCAACAAGGATGCCAACTTCATCAACTCCCTCAACGGTAAGGTTGCCGGTGTGAACATCAACGCCAGCTCTGCCGGTGCAGGTAGTGCCTCTAAGGTTGTGATGCGTGGTACACGTTCAATCGAGCAGTCAAGCAACGTGCTCTATGTGATTGACGGTATTCCAATGTTCAACCTCGGCTCCGACGGTGACTCTGGTTTCGGTTCTAACGGTACTACCGAGGCTATCGCCGACATCAACCCCGAGGATATCGAGTCTATGTCAGTGCTTACCGGTGCTGCCGCTGCCGCTCTTTACGGTAACCGCGCTTCTAACGGTGCCATCGTTATCACCACCAAGAAGGGTAAGGAAGGCAAGACCGAGGTCACTGTAAGCCAGACCACTGAGTTCTCTTCAGTTTTCCGTACTCCCGACTTCCAGAACGCTTACGGTACAGGCAGCACACTGCGCGACGCTGGTGGTGAGTCTTACAGCTGGGGTGCCAAGCTCAACGAGACCAACTATCGTGGCTATGACCCTGTAGACAACTACTTCAAGACAGGTGTCGTTACTACCGAGGCTTTCACCCTCTCTACCGGTACTGAGAAGAACCAGACCTATGTTTCTGCCAGTGCCCTCAACTCAGGTGGTGTAATCCCCAACAACGAGTACAACCGTTACAACTTCACCATCCGCAACACAGCCAAGATGCTCAACGACAAGCTGACTGTTGACGCCGGTGCAAGCTACATTATCCAGGATGACCGCAACATGACCAACCAGGGTGTATATGGTAACCCACTGGTAACCGCATACCTCTACCCCCGCGGCAACTCTATCGATGACCTCAAGATGTTTGAGCGTTGGGATACACAGCGTAACCTCTACGTTCAGAACTGGAACGACCTCGCAAGTGAGTTCGTAGGTCAGAACCCCTACTGGATCAACTACCGCAACGTACGTACCAACCGCAAGTATCGCTATATGCTCAACCTCGGCGCCAGCTATAAGCTCACCGACTATCTGAGCCTTGCTGCACGTATCCGCGTAGACAACGCCACCAATACCTTCGAGAAGAAGTACTATGCTTCTACCAACAAGACTCTCGCTGGTGAGAATGGTCAGTACGCTCTCGTGAAGACCGATGACAAGCAGACTTACGGCGATGTAATGATGACTTTTGACAAGCGTTTCTTCCAGGACCGACTCTCTGTCAATGCCAACCTCGGTGCAATCATCTCTGATGTTAAGCAGGGTGTTACTGGTATCGATGGTCCTATCAATGACAACCTCATTCCTAACGTATTCAACGAGTACCAGATTGACCCCAACCGCGAGAAGCGTCAGCCCGGTGGCTACCACGACCAGACCAAGTCTGTCTTCATGAGCGCTGAAATCGGATGGAACAGTCAGTACTACCTGACTCTTACCGGCCGTAACGACTGGCCCTCTATGCTCGCTGGTCCCAAGTCTAACAAGTCTTCATTCTTCTATCCCTCTATCGGTGCATCATGGATTGTATCACAGACATTCCAGTTGCCCAAGCAGATTGACTTCTTGAAGGTTCGCGGTTCATTCGCTTCTGTAGGTATTCCTTTCCCACGTTGGTACGCCAACCCTGTATATGAGTGGGATGAGGCCAACCGTCAGTGGAAGAGCCAGACCATTTATCCTATGTACAACCTGAAGCCTGAGACCACAGACTCTTGGGAGTTCGGTTTGCAGACCCGTCTGTTCAAGCACTTCAGCCTTGACCTGACACTCTACTGGACCAAGACTTACAACCAGACCTTCAACCCCGACATATCAGTATCTTCTGGTTATAGCACCATGTACATCCAGACCGGTAGCGTAAGCAATAACGGTATCGAGTTGGCTCTGGGCTATGACAACAGCTGGGGCAACTTCAAGTGGTCTTCTAACTACACATTCTCTGCCAACAAGAACAAGATCAACGAGCTCGTAAAGAACTACGTTCACCCTGAGACCGGCGCCATCATCAACAAGGACCGTCTGGACCTCAACGGTATGGGTTCTGCTCACTTCCTGCTCAAGGAAGGTGGTACGCTGGGTGACCTCTACTCTCTCACCGACGTAGTACGCGACAGCGAAGGCCGTGTATATGTTGACGAGAACGGTAAGGTGTACAAGGACACCAACGTAGGTGACATCAAGCTGGGTTCCGTATTCCCCAAGTGTAACATGGCTTGGCGCAACGACTTCAGCTACAAGGGCATCAACTTCGGTTTCATGTTTGCTGCACGCTTTGGCGGTATCGTTTACTCAGCTACACAGGCTGCCCTCGACGCTTACGGTGTGTCTAAGAACACTGCCGACGCCCGCGACCTGGGTTATGTACTCGTAAACGGTGAAGACCGCGTGAATCCTGAGACATGGTACACCACTATCGGTGCTGCCGACGGTATTCCCCAGTACTATACCTACAGCGCTACCAACATTCGTCTGCAGGAGGCAAGCCTTGGTTATACCTTCAAGAAGAACGTATTCTTCGGTATCGGTGACCTGAGCCTCTCTCTCGTTGGTCGCAACCTGCTGATGCTTTACTGCAAGGCACCTTTCGATCCTGAGACCACAGCTACCACCGGTAACTACTATCAGGGTATTGACAAATTCATGACACCAAGCACACGCAACCTTGGTTTCAACATCAAACTCAAATTCTAAGAGTAACTATGAGACAGATTAAAAATATCATAATGAGCGCGGTTGCTGCAGGTCTCTGCCTGAGCTTCTCCAGCTGTACTAACGACTACGAGAGCTTCAACCGCAACCCCAACGGCGTCACCAAAGACGAAACCCAGCGCGACGCCTATGCTATGCGTTCAGCCATGCTGAACCTCGAAGGCTGGGTAATTCCTACCGATGTCAACACCAACCAGTTCACCGAGTGTCTGATGGGTGGTTCTTACGGTGGTTACATTGCTGACTCCAACGCAGGTTTCGCTGGCAAGAACTTCGGTCAGTTCAGCCCTGAGAACGGATGGAGCCGTGTAATGTTCAAGGATGTCATCCCCAAGCTCTTCATCTACTGTGGCGAAGTAGCCCGTGCTACCGACGATCCTATCCCCAACGCCGTAGCTTCTATCATCAAGGTGTCAGGTATCCAGCGCGTTACAGACTGCTACGGTCCTATCCCTTACTCTCAGGTAGGTAAGGACGGTCAGATTACCGCTGCCTATGACTCTCAGGAGCAGGTGTACAACCTGATGTTTGAGCAGCTCAACGCGGCTATCGACGTGCTGACCCAGAACCGTACTGCCGACTTCAGCGACAAGGCTGACCGTGTGTATGGTGGTAATGTGACCAAGTGGATCAAGTATGCCAACTCTCTCAAGCTGCGTATGGCTATGCGTATCTCTAAGGTGGCTCCCGCCAAGGCTCAGCAGATGGCTGAGGAGGCTGTAAACCACGAGGTAGGTACCATGACCTCTAACGACGACAACGCCGAGTTGACTCTCGTTTCTACCAACCCCTTCGAGATTATCATGTACGAATACAATGGTGGTGACTCTCGCGTAAGCGCTGATATCACAACCTATATGAATGGTTACAACGATCCCCGTCGTGAGAAGATGTTCACCAAGACCACTTTCGGCGGTCTCGTTGACAACGGCTACTTTGGTATCCGTAGCGGTATCGCCATCCCTGGCGGTTCTATCGCTCACGCATACAGTAACTATATCGTAGCCACCGACAGCAAGCTCATGTGGATGAACGCTGCCGAAGTAGCTTTCCTCAAGGCTGAGGGTGCTCTGCGCAACTGGAACATGGGCGGTACTGCCAAGGAATTCTACGAGCAGGGTGTAAAGCTGTCATTTGCACAGTGGGGTGCCAATGGTGCCGACGCTTATCTGGCTGACAACACCAGCATGCCCGCTTCTTACAAGGACCCCGCTGGGCTCAACACCTACTCTGGTGCTACCTCACAGATTACCATCAAGTGGGAAGACGGTGACTTCGAGAAGAGCCTCGAGCGCATCATCACCCAGAAGTGGCTTGCCAACTTCCCCCTCGGTCAGGAGGCTTGGGCAGAGTATCGTCGTACCGGCTATCCTATGCTGATGCCCGTTGTTGTCAACAACAGTGCTGGCGTAGTAAACTCAGCCCGTGGTGCCCGTCGTCTGGCTTATCCTCAGGAGGAGCGTCTCAACAACGCCGAAAACTATGTTAACGCTGTAGGTCTCCTCGGTGGTGCCGACAATATGGCTACTGACCTGTGGTGGGCAAAGTAAAACATTCAAAGATAATATAGACAATTATGAAAAGTATCTTAAAATATATCAGATTATCAATGGCATGCATCGCCGCAACAGCCTTCGTGGCAAGCTGCGACACCGATGTAGAGTCTATTGACATCAACAATCCGGGTGTAGACAACCAGAACCCCGGCCTTTATCAGGACTATCTGTCCCACCTGAGAAACTACAAGAAGGGTTCTCATAAGGTGGCTATGGGATGGTTTGACAATAGCGACAAGGCTCCCAACTCTCAGGGCAAGCACATCCACTCTGTACCAGACAGCTTGGACTACATCGTGCTGACCAACCCCGACAACCTGGCTGCTTTCGAGCTCGCCGAGATGAACGAAATACGCGAGAAGAAGGGTACCAAGGTGGTATTCGAAATCAACTACGAGAACATCAAGGTACAGTATGACGAAGAGAAGAAGGACTTTGACGCTGCAAACGAAGACCCCACAAAGGTATTCCCCGCTTTCAACAGTTACCTCGTTGATACTGTAAGCGCCAAGCTCGCTCTCGTAGAGAAGTACAACTATGACGGTGTAATCATGGCCTTCAACGGTAAGATTACCACCTTCATGACTGAAGCCGAGAAGGCAGAGTTCATCGCTCAGCAGAACGTATTCATCGGTATCGCCAACGACTGGGCTGAGCGTCACGCCAACAAGGAGCTCCTCCTGATGGGTAAGCCTCAGAACATCCTCACCAAGGAGGTATTTGACAAGGCCAAGTATCTCATTCTGCCCGCACAGAGCGAGGTTACAGCCTCTGCCCTTACTTACCTGGCTCTGAAGGCCCTCGAAGAGGGTGTGCCTACTGACCGCTTTGTAGCCCTCGTCAACGCACCTTCACTCGACCCCACAGACACCAAGACCGGTTACTGGGGCAAGGAAGTTGCCATCAAGGGTGCCGCCAAGTGGGCTGCCGCCGAGTATCAGGGCTTCGTTCCTGCCGGTATCGCCATCCAGGGTATGAGCAATGATTACTATCACTCATCGTTCACTTATCCCAATGTGCGTTCAGCCATTTCTATCATTAATCCTAATGCTAAAAACTAAACAGCAATGAAGAAGATTTTCAAATATATTCCGATGATGCTGGCTGTGTTTGCTCTGGCTTCTTGTCAGGACAACGACGAAGAGAACTTCGGCAACAAGGCATCAATCAATTCTCAGGAAATGAGAGCGGAGACTATCATCAAGGGCGATGCCGGTGATGTGGTTAAGACACTCAGCATCACCATGCCCCGTCCCGCCGAGAAGACCATTAACGCTACCTTCAATGTAGCTCCCTCTTTGGTAAGCACTTATAACAAGTGCTATGGTGCCAATGCAGTAATCCTGCCCGAAGAGTGCTACAATGTAGTCAACAACAAGGTGACTGTAGACGCAGGTAGTGTAAAGAGTACCGATGCTACATTTGAGTTCACCAACCTGGGTAATCTCGACCGTGAGCTCATCTATGTACTCCCTGTAGAGGTTCAGACTGCTGACATCGACCTTGTAAGCTCTGCTTCCAAGTACTACTTCGTATTCCGTGCAGGTGCCCTCATCAACGTGGTTACCAACATGAGCCGCAACTACCTCACCGTGCAGTGGGCCGACAAGAGCCAGGTAGCCAATATGAGCCAGATTACTATGGAGGCTCTGCTCTATCCCCGCGAGTTCGGCAAACTAATCTCTACCGTAATGGGTATTGAGGGTCGCTTCCTGATGCGTATCGGTGATGCCGGTTTCCCCGACAACCAGATTCAGATTGCTACCGATCGTGGCAACTTCCCCGATGCCGACTCTAACAAGGGTCTGCAGACCAATATGTGGCAGCACGTAGCCCTCACTGTAGACTGTGCTACTCGCGAGTACAAGATTTACATCAACGGCAGACTGCAGAGTGAAGGCACTATGAGCATGACCGCTATCGACATCCAGGGCAACGGTTCTGACCGTGACTTCCTTATCGGTAAGTCTTACGATGACAACCGCTGGTTTGAGGGTGATATGTCTGAGGTTCGCGTATGGAACGTAGTTCGTACTCAGGAAGAGATTGCTTCTCACATCTACAATGTTGACCCCCAGACTCCCGGCCTCGTAGGTTACTGGAAGATGGATGACAACACAAGCGCTTACAGAGTAGTAGACGCTACCGGTCATGGCAACGACGCCGTAGCCGCTGGCGCTCTCTCTTGGAGAAATGTATCTCTGCCCGAGAAATAATCCACATTCAATCAACAAGAACAATAAAGAAAATTATGAATATCAATAAAATAAAGACATTTGCATTGGCTATCCTCGCCGCTGGAGCTATGGCTTCATGTGAGGATGCTATCAATGTACAGCAGATTGGTGAGGAGCCCTTCGCTCCTTCTCAGAAGAGCCTCGTGTTCCTCTCTGACCAGTTTGGTATGACCAATGCTGACTCGCTGCTGTTCAACGAGCAGGGTACTACTGAGTTCTTTGTCAACCTGACTCAGGTTCAGACCAAGGATGCTGAGTTCACTGTAGTTTACGACGCTGCTGCGCTCAACAAGTATAACATGGCTAATGGTACCGACTACAAGGCAATGCCCGAGGCTCTCGTAACTATCGAGGGTACTGCTGTGGTAGCTGCCGGCCAGGCCAAGTCTTCTGCCGTTAAGGTAGGCTACAAGACCGACGCCGCTCTTGAGGACCTCGGTACTTACGCCATCCCATTGGCTGTTAAGGGCAACTCACTCGCCGAGGCTTCTGTAGAGAAGGGCGAGTTTATCTTCCTCGTAAAGGACATCACCCGTATGCCCAACTGTCATAAGGCGAACAAGAACCAGATTGTCGTAAGCTGTATGGAGGTTAACGACGCTAACCCCCTGCACAACCTCTGCTATACTCTGAAGGAGTCTGGTAAGCTGGTTATCGACCAGGTTATCCTCTTCTCTGGTAACATCAACTACAACGCTGAGACCGGTGAGGTGTACAACTACAACAACGAGAACGTGCAGCATCTGCTCGACAACCGTCAGAAGTATCTCGTACCTCTGCAGCAGAAGGGTATAAAGGTTATCCTGGGTATCCTGTGTAACCACGACCGTGCTTGCTGTACACGCCTTGGTGACGAGGCCGCCCGCAAGTTTGCCCGTGAGCTGAAGGCTAAACTCGAGGCTTATGAACTCGATGGTGTTTTCTTCGATGATGAGTACTGTAACCGTGGCGACTATCCTGGCTTCACTACTTACAACAACTTCTCTCGTCTCTGCTACGAGGTTCGCAAGGCTATGCCTAATGCTCTGATTCAGGCTTACGTTTATAGCGGAACTTCTTCTTGTGGCCCTGTTGATGGTATGCAGCCTGGTGAGTTTGTAACTCAGGCTATCCAAGATTACGGCCGCTATTATGACCTCGAAAGTGATTACCCCGGTCTGCCCAAGAGCGGTATGATTCAGGCTTCTTCTGAGTTTGCTCGTGGTAGCATCATCTCTGAGAACCGTGCCCGTCAGATTGTAACAGATGGTTACGGTGGTACCATGATTTTCTCGCTCAACCCCAATAATGGTTATGTATATCGTTTCAACAACATCACCATTCCTTTCTATGGAGAGGAGACCGTTCAGACTGGCAGCTATGCTAAAGACTGGTAATGTATAAAACAAACTTATTATTACAACAATGAAAGCAAAATATATTTATACCATCATGATGGCAATGGCCCTTACCTTCGGTATGGCGTCTTGCGACGATGATGACAATAACGGCAATACTGAGCAACAGAAGCCTGCCACCAAGACCGAACTCAAGTGTGACATGGATACTGTGAAGGTCGGTATTGGTGAGACTGCCTCTTTCAACATCCTTGAAGGTGGTGGCGACTACAAGGTAATCTGTGAGAACGAGGACGTGGTTACAGCTACTCTCGAAGGAACAACTGTAACCCTCAACTCTCAGAAGATGGGTCTTACCGGTGTCATAATCTCTGACGCCGAGGGCAACTACAAGCGTGTTATCGTGAAATCTATGTACATGAATCTCAACTTCGACAAGGAAGAGCTCTTCATCGGCATGAAGCTCGGTCACACTGATGGCAAGGCTACTCTTAACGTACTTGAGGGTAACGGCTCTTACAAGATTGATGTTGCTGACAAGACAATCGCTCGTGTAATAGCCAAGACAGAGACTTCTATCACATTCCAGGGTATCAATGCTGGTGAGACAACTTGCGTAGTTACCGACCTTATGGGTCTGCAGAAGACTATCAAAGTGAAGGTTGAAACTACTACAATTCCTTTCACTGAAGATGAAAAGGCTGCTATTCTGGCTATTACCAAGAATGTAGTCAACTGGAATGGACAGGATGGTTACCAGTGGGGTGACTATACCGTGAAAGATCTCGGTGATGGCAAGATGCAGGCTAAGTGGGATTACTATAACTGGTACTATATGACTTGTACTTGGACTGGTGATGCCACTGTAGGCAAGAAGGGTACTGGTACCTTTGTTTACAATATGAACTATAAGAAGAGCTTCGATGTTGATGTTGAAATCATCAAGAACGACGGTTCTCGTGTCTGGGGTATCTGCTCTTGCGTCAAGGATGATTACCTCAATACAGGTTACTTCTGCATAGCGCTTTAAGTAGAATATTAAACAATATAAGATTGCATTTGGGTAACCAAATTTTCTATTAAGTTAGATTTATTTAGTTTTGAGTGGGTCAGGCTGTGAAGTCTGACCCATTCGCTGTTTATGGGGATGGGGGAAAGAGAATCGCCATCCCAGCCTTCAAATGTCAGCTCCCGCTGGTAATCTGCAATTCCAGTTGTGTACTAACGCCTGCGGCTAATCGCAACTCTTACAGAGTAGCAAAGTTAGTGGGGGCGCTTACCCAGGGTAGCGTGCTTCGCCCGCAACCCTGGGCTGTGAAATCGCAACTCTGTCAGAGTTGCTGCTGCTTGAGGAAGCCCTCCGCGGCTCTTGGTAGGGGATTGTGGGGTATGATATGCGTCCGATGATGGTTTTGGTTAGTCCATAGTGGATGGTGCGCACCCTTGGCAACTCTGTCAGAGTTGCGTTTCCTCAGCCCAGGGTTGAGGTGCGCAGCGCCTCTACCCTGGGTACAAATAAAAAAAGGTAGCAACGCTGTAAGTGTTGCGCTTAGCCGCAGGCGTTACTCCGGCAGGACTTTGCCCGCAATACAATCCAGTTGTGTACTAACGCCTGCGGCTAATCGCAACTCTTACAGAGTAGCAAAGTTAGTGGGGGGAGCTTACCCAGGGTAGCGGTCTTCGCCCGCAACCCTGGGCTGTGAAATCGCAACTCTGTCAGAGTTGCTGCTGCTTGAGGCCTCCGCGGCTCTTGGTAGGGGGATTGTGGCAGATGGTATGCATCCGATGATGGATTTTGGTTAGTCCATAGTGGATGTTGCGCACCCTTGGCAACTCTGTCAGAGTTGCTGCTGCTTGGCAGTTGGAAAACCATAAGATTGAGAATAACGCCTACGGTTAATCGCAACTCTTACAGAGTAGCAAGGTTAGTGGGGGAGCTTACCCAGGGTAGCGTGCTTCGCCCGCAACCCTGGGCTGTGAAATCGCAACTCTGTCAGAGTTGCTGCTGCTTGAGGAAGCCCTCCGCGGCTCTTGGTAGGGGATTGTGGCAGATGGTATGCGCCCGATGATGGTTTGGTTAGTCCATAGTGGATGGTGCGCACCCTTGGCAACTCTGTCAGAGTTGCTGCTGCTGGTAGTTGGAAAACCATAAGATTGAGAATAACGCCTACGGCTAATCGCAACTCTTACAGAGTAGCAAGGTTAGTGGGGGTGCTTACCCAGGGTAGCGGTCTTCGCCCGCAACCCTGGGCTGTGAAATCGCAACTCTGTCAGAGTTGCTGCTGCTTGAGGATTGCCTACAATAATTCCCCACGTTGTTTCTGCTTGCGGTTTCCTGCCTACAATAATTCCCCATGCTGCTTCTGCTTGCTGGGGCATGCCCCTTTTTCACTATACCTATTCACAATAAATACATGGATTGGTGGTGAAATCGGTACGGCTATCATAATTATCATGATTTACTATAAAAAAACGGCGCATCATTTCGCGCAAATTGAAATAAAGGCTATATTTGCACATCATCATCTTTATCTATGTCACAATCACTGAGTAAAATATATATCCATCTCGTCTTCCATGTCAAATCGACGAGCCCGAGAATATCCGAGGAGGATACCCAACATCTGCATGCCTATATTGGCACAGCCATCAACAAACTTGGATGTTCCACCATCATCGTGGGTGGTACCGGTGACCACGTACATGCCCTTTTTGTGCTGTCGCGCGAGGTAACCATATCCCAAATGGTTAAGGAGATAAAGCGTAGCAGTAGTATGTATCTGAAAAAGCTACACTCCAGCTACAATCATTTCGCTTGGCAGAATGGCTACGCCGTTTTCTCCATCGGCCAATCGGGTGTTGACAATGCCACAAAATATATCAGCAACCAAGCCGCCCATCATGCGAAGGTCAATTTTGAGGATGAATACCGCCTGCTATTAGAGAAATACAATATCGAGTACAACCGCGACTATGTCCTGCAAGATTAGGTTTGGCGGATGCCGATGTAGATTAAACGCCTTCATCAGTTAATGAGGCGACAGCAAATGGTAATCCCCGCACTCGTTTGAGGTTATGTGGTGTGTATGGCACGTGGCCAAGGCATTATGTGAGTAGTATACGGTGTATGGCACGTGGCCAATGGGAAAATGTAATTGGTATACGGTATATGGCACGTAGCTAATGGAGATATGTAGTTAGTCCATAGAGGGATGGTACGCACTCCCGGCAACTCTGAAGGAGTTGCGATTTCATAGCCCAGGGTTGAGGCGCGCAGCGCCTCTACCCTGGGTATATGTATAATAAGGGTAGCAACGCTGTAAGTGTTGCGGTTAGCCGAAGGCGTTATACTCAATCTGATAATAATCACCTCCCCATTCCTACCCATTATCCTGCTTCGGGTAACGCCTACGGCTAATCGCAACTCTTACAGAGTAGCAAGGTTAGTGGGGGTGCTTACCCAGGGTAGCGTGCTTCGCCCGCAACCCTGGGCTGGGGAAACGCAACTCCGTCAGAGTTGCCTGGGATGCGTTCAGTCCACGATGGGTTAAGTATGTCGATGCCAGGGAGCCCGTATCACCCTCTTCAAGGGTATGGAGCCGATAGCATGCCCTATTCAAACTCTCCCCAATGGAATGTGTTCCTCCTAATTGCCTTAAACATAACAAGAAGGGGCTCTCTCCCCTTGGGGAGAGTTGGAGAGGGGCTTCGGAGGGGCTCCAGAGAGGCTTCGAGTCATCTTACACCTTATTATATATATACGCGCGCGAGGTCTCGGTGGTTACTGTGATGACCGCCTTAACTTTTGTTAGCACGAATGGCGGTGGCTGTTAACAGAATTTTGCGGGTTACGGCGCCTGCTTTTTTGGTAACGGCGATGAATGTGACTACCTTTGCATTGTCAAACGTTCCGGAGACGATGACAACAAGAGAACAAACACACAATGTCAAACTAACAAAAACAAATCATTATGTTGAAGTACAAATTGTATAAGGACACCCGCTCCAATTCCCAGTTCAAGGGATGCTGGTATGCCCGTATCGCCAAGAGCGACATCATCACCACCCGCCAGCTTGTGGCACACATGGCCAAGCACGGAACCGCCTACTCCAAGGGTACTATGTGGGCTGTGATAACCGACATGATTACCTGCGTACATGAGCTTATCCTCAGAGGGCAGGCGGTCAAGATAGACGACCTCGCCATCTTCTCGATAGGCATCGTGAGCAAGCCCGCTCCCACTGCCAAGGAGTTTGACGCCCACACGAACATCGCTACCTTCAAGTTGCGTGCGCGTCCCACCGGCGAGTTCACCAAGGCACAGTTGATGCGCGTGGCCAACATCATGGAGGCTACCTACTACAAGCCTGTCGCTAAGACCACTGCAAACGACGGTAAATAGAAGGTGTAATCCCCTCGAGCCCTGCCCAGACAGTGGGCAGGGCGGTGGGGACATCGTCAAGACACACATCATCACTTAACCACTAATCACTAAAGAAAGGACAATCACTATGAAACAGGAAAAATGGAAGACCATTATACAGATAATCCTCTCGATGCTCACCGCACTTGCCACTACGCTCGGCGTCGCATCTTGTCTGTAGAGATAGCGTAAGGCTCAGCCTATAGAGAGCGAGCCAGCTCCTGCCCCGGCACCTCAACCACAGAGGTGCCGGGCTTTGCGGAACGCCAGAACAAACTGCCCATCGGTCGTCAGACCGAAATGAGTCGCAAACAAAACCAACCCCGACATGAACTGAAATCTGACGACCGATAAGCGTAGATAGCTATAGACCGTAGGGGAAGAAAAAAAGTTGGGGATGATGACGCTAATTACATCCTTTTGGTGTAATTTTGCATATTGTATCATTTATACCTATTATAATATATGTTGTCACGATTGAAATCACTCCATTTGGAGCGTTCGGTATTTGCGCCATTTATGGCCCTATCGTTGAACATCCTCCTGGTGTATCTCGCCTATAGCATAGCGCGTGTAGAATATCTCCTGGAGAATTACAGTTACTTTGCCCAGAGTGTGAGTGAAGGCCATCTGCCCCGCCTGCTCTGGGGTGGTGTGGTCTTTGATACTCCCGGTATCATGTACACCAACGCCCTGTATATCCTGCTGCTCATGCTGCCACTGCACTGGAAGGAGACTGCCGTCTACCAGCGCGTATGCCGTTGGGTGTTTGTGGTGGTCAACGGCCTGGCCATCATCGTAAACCTCGCCGACTCGGTGTATTTCCGCTACACCCTGCGCCGTACCTCTACCAGCGTGTTTGCTGAGTTTAAGGGCGAAGACAACATCGGCTCGATACTCGGTGTCGAACTGCTGCACCACTGGTATCTCGTGGTGCTGGGCGGACTGATGATCTATGGTCTGTGGAGGCTGTACAGTACTCCGCGAATAGACCGGAGGCAGACCAATAAGATAAGGTATTATCTGGTGATGACGGTGACCTTCGTCTTTGCCGCCGTGCTCTGCGTGAGCGGTATCAGAGGCGGTCTGCTCAACCACTGGTACAACTATATTCTGGCTATCTATACCGCCTATATCGCCTATGTGGCATGGCGCAAGAGCATGAAGACAGTGGGCAGGGTAAGTCTGGCGCTGACTCTGGCGCTGCTTATCACCGCCCCCATCGGCGGCTGGCGTCATCGCGACATACGTCCGGTGGCGCTGGGCAATGCCAACGAGTACACCTATCGTCCCACCGAGGTGGCGCTGGTGCTGAACACCCCGTTCTCCATCATCCGCACCTATGGCAAGGCAGTCTTCACCGACCCAGGCTATTACGGTGACAAGCGAGAGCTCGACGCCATCTACTCGCCCCTGCATCTGCCCGACCACAAGGGTATGGCCAAGCGCAAGAACGTGGTGGTGATTATCATAGAGAGTTTCGGGCGAGAGTATATCGGTTCGCTGGCGCGTACCGCCCTCGGCGATGGTTATAAGGGCTATACCCCCTTTGTAGACTCGCTGGTGCAGCACAGTGCCACCTTCCGCTACTCCTACTGCAACGGTCGCAAGAGCATCGACGGCATGCCCTCGATACTCTCAAGCGTACCTATGTTTATCAAGCCCTTCATCCTCACGCCCCAGTCGCTCAACCATCTGAGCGGTCTTGCCGGCTATTTGGGCAAGAAGGGTTACTATTCGGCCTTCTTCCATGGCGCCCGCACCGGAAGTATGGGCTTCAACGGTTTCAGCAATGCCACCGGATTCAAGGGCTACTTCGGCCGAGAGGATTTCAACCAAGACAAGCGCTACGGTGGCGACAACGACTTTGACGGCTACTGGGCTATCTGGGACGAGCCGTTCATGCAGTATTATTCGACCAAGATGAGCGAGTTCAGCGAGCCCTTTGTCACCGCCCTCTTCACTGCGTCGAGCCATCACCCCTATCAGATACCCGACAAGTATAAGGAGAAATATCCCGAGGAAGGCATTGTGATACACAAGTGCATACGCTATACCGACAATGCGCTGCGCCGCTTCTTTGACACGTCGCGCAAGCAGCCTTGGTTCAAGAATACCATCTTTGTAATCACCTCGGACCACACCAATCTGAGCGACCACGCCGAGTTCTCCTCGGATATCGGCGGTTTCTGCTCGCCCATCATCATCTATGATCCCTCGGGCGACATCAAGCCCGGTATGCGCGACGCCATAGCCCAGCAGATAGACATCATGCCTACCATCCTGGGGTATCTGGGTTATGACGAGCCCTATGTGGGATTTGGCTGCGACCTCTTTCATACACCCGCCAACGAGACTTGGGCCATCAACTATCTCAACGGTGTGTACCAGTACTGCAAGTATGGCTATGTGATGCAGTTTGACGGTCAGCGCGTGATAGGCATGTATCGCCTGGAAGACTACCTGATGCGTAACAACGAGGTGGGTCATGTGGCTGTGCAAGACAAGATGGAGCGCGAGTGTAAAGCCATCATCCAATCGTATATGGACCGCATGATAGGTGACAGACTCACTCCCTAACCCCATCAAACAGAAGATAATGTTATTTGTAAGAGACAAGGGCCGTATGTGCAATAATATCCTGCAGTATGGCCACGTATATGCCTGGGCACGAGAG
Source organism: Prevotella sp. P4-67 (assembly GCF_002251325.1). Classification (NCBI taxonomy): domain Bacteria; kingdom Pseudomonadati; phylum Bacteroidota; class Bacteroidia; order Bacteroidales; family Prevotellaceae; genus Prevotella; species Prevotella sp. P4-67. The sequence goes on along the minus strand of NZ_NPJL01000011.1, from coordinate 56,779 downwards.
CATCGGCGTCGTTCGGTGTCGATGCGGTTTGCCTACAAGTATCCTTACTTCCACATCTGCCACACCCGTTACCACAACTTCGTGGTATATGTGCTGGCCAAGCTGGCTGCCAAAATCGGTCTGCTGCCTGTGGCCACCTTTGATCATGTGGGCGACAATCCCGAAGCCCAACGCCTGATGGACTCGCGCCACTGGCTGATGGTAGAGGGTTGGGAAGTGAGATACTACGACCTCTTCCTCAAGTACAAGCGGGAAATCAAGCAGCTCTTTGCCTTTGACAGCGCCATAGAATATCATGTAGACCACCTGCTTGCCAACACCCGTGAGGGCGATGTAATGCTGGGTGTACACATACGGCGTGGCGACTACCGCACTTGGCAGGGCGGACGCTACTACTTCGGTGATGACGTGTATATCAACTACATCAAGCGGTTTGCCGAGCAGCAGAAGGGTAGGGTGCGCGTCTTCATCTGCGGCAACGACCCCACGCTCGACCGCGACAAGTTCTGCCGCGAGCTCGAGGGTATGGACGTATCGTTCCCCGATGGCAATCCCGGCGAAGACCTGTGTCTGCTGTCGCGTTGCCACTATCTCATAGGCGCTCCGAGCACCTTCTCGCTCACCGCGTCGATGTATCACGACACCCCGCTGTGCTGGATGATGGCTCCGCTGGGTGAGGGCGACGATGTGGAGTTTGATGTCTTTGATAACCTGTTCAGGCACATCATCTGAGGTGAAGACGGCGGGCGCAAATCGGGCATGGAATACCACGGAAACAGACGGCAGGCGGGCGATTTTAGTTAAAGATTGTCTTACGGATGACCATAATGCCCTCTTTGTAGATGAAATTAGACGAAAAAGCAGTATTTTTGCACGGATAATTAAACCATTGACGCAGAAAGACATCCTATGGTTGTCATAACGTCAATTATCTATAGGAGAAAACTATTAGTTTAGGATGAAGAGAGTAATCACGTTGCTTGTCTTGGCCGTTTGCCTGACACTAAGCGTCAGTGCCCAACGCATCAATCTCAAGACCAATGCCCTGTACTGGGCTGCCGAGACTCCGAATATAGGAATGGAGTTCAGAATGAATCGTCATCTCACCCTCAACATGGAGGCGATGACCAGTTTTATGAACATCAAGGACTACAAGGTCAAGGGCTACGCCTTCACGCCCGAAATGCGCTATTGGCTGAGTGCCCGTCCGCAAGCTGGCCATTTCATCGGTCTGATGGGAGTGGCTGCCGACTATGACCTGACCCACAAGCAGTGTCATCATGACGGTGACGCATTAGGCGTGGGTCTCACCTACGGCTACAGCTTTGTGTTGGGCAAGCGTTGGAGTCTCGAACTCACCGCCGGTGCCGGATTCCTGCATCGCAAGGAGAAATATTATAATGTGGAGAAGGGTCAGGCCGAGCCTGAAAAAGCGAATAATACCCGCTGGATGGCTGCGCCGCTCAAGGCAGGCGTCTCCTTTGTATACATTCTGAAGTAAGGATAACATCCCCATTATCAACAACAGACATTTCATAACAATTATGACTCGTACTACAAGTTTGCGGACGCTGGCGCAGCGTTGGTTGTCTGCACTCGTTCTGTCGTTGGCCCTCGTGACGGTGGCCTCAGCACAAGAGACGATACGTATCACCGGTAGGGTGGTATCGAAGTCGGACAAGGAACCCCTGATAGGCGTCAATATCACCGATGCCCATGTGAAGCGCGCCTATGCCGCCACCGATGTAGACGGCCGTTTCGCCTTCAACGTACACCTGGGCACTACTCTCAAGTTCAGTATGGTAGGTGCCAAGAGCGTGAATGTCAAGGTGAAGAACCATAAGTTTATGGAAGTCGAGATGGAAGAAGAGAACATCTCCCTGGGTGAGGTGGTGGTTGCCGCCAAAATCATCAAGGACAAGATAACGCCCGAGCCCACCGATATCGAGGTGAAGGGCAACTACTTCCACGTGAGAACCCGCGTGAGAGTGCCTCGCGAGATGTTCTCGCACGACACACGACTCGTGGTGCAGCCCATCCTCAACGACGTTACCCGCGGTGAGCTGAAGCTGATGCGTCCGCTGGTCTATGACGCCAAGGGATATAACACCACCCAAGACCGCATGTATGGCTTCAATATGAACGACAGTGTAGCCGGCGACCCTCTGGCACGCCATGTCACCGTGAAGAGCAAGGCGATGAGAGAGAAGAACCGCACCAATGACATCATAGGCTATTCGGACTCCATCTATGTGGAGCATGTCAAGGACGAGTTCTCCTGCGATGTCTATATGGCTATCGAGAACTATAACCGCATACTCTACCGCGACACCACCATCATAGCCCGTGGCACGGTGAACCCCCCTGCGCTGGCTCGACTATTCGTTTGCCGCCGGAGAGATGAACGACTCTGCCTACATCCCCAAGCCCGAGATGCAGCTGCGTGACAGCCGTGGCGAGGTCAATCTGAGATTCCCCATCGGCAAGAGCGTCTTTGACACCAACGACCCGCAGAACGCGGCAGAGGTGGAGAAGATGCACCAGCAGATACAGCAGATAGCCGGCACCAAGGACGCCACGCTGCAAGCCCTCTCTATGGAAGGTACATCGTCGCCCGACGGCCGCTACAACTATAACCTCACCCTCGCCCAGCGTCGTATGGACTTTGCGGTCAACTATCTGCGCCAGCTGGTTCCCGAGGAACTGCGCCGCGATATGCAGTTCAAGTCCAAGGCTGCCGTGGCCCCCTGGAGCGATGTGGTCAAGCTGATGCGCGCCGACAGTCTCTATGACGAGGCTGCCCAGGTAGAGCAGATCGTCAAGCGCTATGGCAACATCGACCAGCAAGGTCGCGCCATCCGCAAGCTGCCCTTCTTCGGCCGTCTGCTTGAAGGCAAGTATCTGCCCCAGTTGCGCAAGGTAGGTTATGTGATGAACTACTCTATCTTCCGTCAGCTCACTCTCGAGGAGATAGCCGAGCTGTACGAGAAAGACTACAAGCAGCTGTCGCGTTTCGAGTTCTTCAAGCTCTACCGCAATGAGACCGACCGCAACAAGCGCGAGAAGATACTGCGCCAGTCGCTCGAGATGTATCCCTCGTTTATGGCTGCCGCCAACGACCTCGAAGCCCTGCTCATCAACCGTCAGGCCTCTGACCCCGACATCCTGCGCCGCTTTGTGGGACGCAGTGCACCACAGGTGGTCAATACCAACCAGATGATAGCTCTGCTCAACGCCGGACTCTACAGTCAGGCTGACTCGGTGGCAGACTTCGTGGCCGACAACGAACAGTCGCATCTGCTCCTCGCCGTCAACGCTGTGCTCAACGGTCGCTATGAAGACAACTTCAACACCGTGGCCCAGACCGGCAAGCGCAACGAGCTCATCATGCTGCTTGCCATGAAGCGCAACAAGGAGGCTTCGGAACTCAGCAAGACTCTGCCCGAGGACGAAGCGCTGACCCACTATCTACGCGCCATCTGCCTGAACCGTCTCGATGACCCCGTTGATGCGTATAAGGCACTGAAAAAGGCACTGGAGATGGATCCCTCGCTGGAGAAGATAGCCCATGTCGATGGCGATGTGAACGACCTGCTGTTAGATAAGAAGAACCAACCAAACGAGCAATAATACCACTATGAACAAGATAAAGAGAATCAACATGCTGTGGCTCGCGCTGTGTGCCGTTGCCCTGACGGCCGCAGGTCAGGTGCCCGGCAGCGCACTCGACCATATGCTGCAGCGTCCCCGCGTAAGCAAAACGTATAAGGACAAGACACTCTTCGACCATCTGTTTGTCGATGCCGGCTTGGGCATAAGTGCCATGGGTCCCGGTGGTATCACCACCAATGGCTTGGGCGAACTGAATATCGGCGACTGGTTTACCCCCGAGCATGGAATGCGCCTCCATTTCGATGGCGGTATATTCAAGCCCGATGGCTTCAGAACCAAGTATGTGGGAGGTGGACTGGACTATCTGCTCAACCTCACCGCCCTGTCGCAGTATGGCAACGACTACCAGCCCCGCACCTTTGAGCTCTATGGCATCGCCGGACTGGGTTACCACTATTCACGCCAAGAGGGTGTCAGCGCCCGCGGACTCGATGTCCATATCGGTCTGCGCGGTCAGGCAGCCCTCTCTCCCTTTACCTATTTATATATAGAGCCCCGCGTCGCGATTATGGACGACGACGTGGCTCAGGGTGCAACCTGGCATGGCTACCGCCCCGTGGCTTCGCTTTCGGCTGGTTTGGGCTATCGTCTGCCCCAGCATCGCCTCAGTTATACCGAAGACAAGGGACATGTGGGCTGGGCTGACAATATCTTCATCGGTGTGATGGGCGGTCCTACTGCGCTGCTCAGCTCAGACCCCAGCAACTGGAGCGACTATGGCGGTCTGCGTCTTGCCGGTACTCTTGGCAAGTGGTTTGGCCACACCAATGGTCTGCGCCTCAATGTCAACGGCAGCTACTGCGACCAGAAATACCATAACAAGGTCAAGGCCATCGGCGCCGGACTTGACTATATGCTCAATATGCACAACGCCTTCGGTGGCTACAATCCCGACCGCAGGTTCTGGGTCAACGCCCTTGCTGGTGTGAGCTACAACTACACTTCGGTCTATCCCGGTATCCATGGTCATGCTTTCGGCTATGGCGGTGGTCTGCAGGCCAATGTCCGGTTGAGTCGCGATGTCGACTTTGTCGTTGAGCCCCGTGTCGACTTCTATGGCAACAGCTACGCACCCTATGCCAACTCCTTCAATCAGCGCGACGTGATGGGCTCAGTGCTTGCCGGTCTCGTCTATACCTATCACGACCGCCGTGCGCTGCGCGACGACGACGCCTTCACTCAGCAAGCCTGGCACGACCATATGTTTGTCGAGACTGGTGTCGGACTCAATCTTCCCGTCATGGCCTCTTCCCTCAAGCATCCCGGCGATTATCTCCGTCCGTCGCTCTATGTGGCTGTGGGCAAGTGGTTCAGTCCGCTCCATGGTATGCGTCTGTGGGGTCAGCTGGCTCAGACCCAGTACGATGTCAACGACCGCAACCGTTACAAGCATGTCTCTGCGGGAGCCGACTATCTGCTCAACCTCACCAATGCGCTCTATGGCTATCGTGCCGACCGCAAGTTTGATGTCGTCGGCGGCTTGGGTGCCAATGTCCTTCGTCGTGAGGGCAAGACCAGTCTCTTCATGGGCCTCGATGCTTCGCTCCGCGCCACCTGGCGTCCCAACCGCTTGATGGGTTTCTTCATCGAGCCTCGTCTGCAGGGCTATGGCGACAACCTCCTGCCCAGTACACTCAGCTTTGCCAAACTCGACCTCATCGCCGGCATCCAGGCTGGCGTGCAGTTCAATCTCGATATGCCCGACAGCTACAAGAAGGCTGATGGCGACAACCGCCGCACCTCTATCATGATAGCTGGCAGCGTGACCAATCATCTCGGCGACCTGCGCACCGCCCGTGCCTACAGCCCCATCGGCCGACTGAGCTATACCCACTGGTATTCCAATACCTCGGCATGGCGTGCCAATCTCCAGGGCTACATCCAGCGCGCCATCCACAATAGCCGACAGGGTCAGGTGGGTTTCGGACTCGACTGGATGACCGACTTCACTGCCCAGACCTATGGCTACGACCCCGACCGTGTGCTCAGTTTCAATGGATTTGTGGGAGCCAATGCTGGAGTTGATTTCGGCGATGGACGTACCTGCTTCGCTCCTGATGTGCATGTGGGTACACAGATGTCGCTGCGCGTCTCCGACGCCGTGAGAGTGGTTGTCGAGCCCCAGTTGTCTTACCAGATGTCCAGCCGATGGAACAGCCAGAGTCAGCGCGTGATGCCTCAGCTGCTGCTGGGTCTCGACTACAGCATGAACCGGCATCAGAGCAAACGCGACAACCACGGCGCTCCCGCCCATAGCAATGTCGTGATGGCCGGACTGGGTGTCGGTACCTATTCGGGCTCGTTCCGCGAGGTGAGTCCTTACCGCAACAAGTTCACCTTCAATGCCGACTTGGGTTATGGTCGCTGGCTCGACCAGACCAATGGTGCCTATGTGCGCCTGAGCAACCTCACCGCCCAGCGCCGTGGCGAGCACAACCAGAGCATCCACTCTCTGCAGGCTGGATATATGCTCAACGTCAAGAGCGCCATCACCGGCGAGTCGACCGAGAGCGATGTGTTCCAGCTTACAACCCTCCTCGGTGCGTCGATGAATGTGGCCACTCGTTCGGGCCATGGTCCCACCTACGCCCCCGGTCTCCAGGCAGCCGTCCAGGCTGGTGTGCGTGTCGCCCCACAGGTTGAGATATATCTCGAACCATCGGTGGCAGCCTTCGGCAAGACCATCGAGCGCTCCCACAACTCCTATCCCGTCGAGGCGATGGCCAAGTTGAGCCTCGGCACCAAGATTAGCTTCTGATAGATTATCATCCCCAATATAGACTCCGCAATACATCATCGTGTGTATTGCGGAGTTTGTGTTTATATCGATGAAAATTATTTCCCCGAAGGAGTTGTTTTGTCGGAATTAATTCGTAAATTTGCTGCGTCAGTGGTAGAAATGCTCTTGTTTGTCTACGCAACACAGGCATAAGAGGCTTCTTCGACTGGACACTGACTCCCGATTACAGGTAGTTACTCAATCATCCTAAAGATATCATTAACCATAGTGTTGCACATTAACTGATTTTCTAACCAAATGTACAAAGCGAACATGAAACACTTCCTGACCCTACTCATCGCTGTGCTTTCGCTGCTTCCTTCGACCATGAAGGCTGCCGGCAACAAGGTGATAACCTCTCTCGACCTCACCATCCCGGTGCCCCAAGCCTGAATGACTTTGCAGGAGGGCGAAGAACTCAAACTCACCGCCGCCAAGACCTCTTATGGCGACCTGGTCCAGCAGGGCATCGCCTCAATCATGAACATTATTTGGGAAGGCGAGTTTGACACCAAAGACCCTTCCCACCCCAAGTTTAAGGCCGGCTACTCCTACAGGGCATCAATCAAGGTGATGCTCGACACCAAGGGCCCTTACACCCTCAAGTACCAGATGCGCGACGGCGACTATTATGTAGACGACACCATGATTAAGATTACCGTCAACGGCGCCCCCGCCCGCGTGAATATCAGTGGCCCTTATTACCCCAGTTTCAGCGTTGTGTTCACCGTGCCTGGCGGCAAAGGCGGCAATCTGGAGAAGGAAAACCTGTTTGGAGATTACATCGCCAACAAGAAGAAAAGTCGTGCCAGCCATAACATTTATTCCACAGCGACGGCCGATGCCTGCTGTGGCTCCTTCCATCCCCACGATGTGGTCACCATTACCGAGACCCACGACCCTCTGCCTGAGTTTGAAGGCCCCAACCGTGTCTTCCTTACCAAGGTCATTGTAGACACTGGCGACGAGGCTGTCTACAAGGAGTTCGCCAGTGCACTGAGCCTGTATCAGTCTGGTTATTACAATCTCAAGGAGGTGTGGCTCAGCGACAAAGTCAATGCCGTGACGTTTATGCGCGTCCTCAACGATGGTATGAAGAACCCTATTTGGCCCGATTCATATTATTTCTACAGCCGCAGCACCATGTTCCTTGCGGGCGATGCCACGCTGTGTGTGCCTGCCAAGCAGGCAGAAGCTGTAAAGGCGCTCATGGCGAAGCATGCCAAGTTTCCGCCCTACACTGTGAGAACCTATACGGGCAATGTGGCCGACGCCCAGAAGGCCGGACTCAAGGCTACCAAGAATCCATGCACCAAGCACAACTTTGTGTCGAGGTTATTCACCGCCGACCGTATAATGCAGCATTACACCTGTACGCAAGCCCCTAAGGTGTATTATTCCTGCAGCATCTGCGGCCAGTGCGAGCGTAATCCCCATCACACCTTCATGTTCCTTAAGCCAGAAGACGAAAAGACTTACATTCCGGGCGTCCATTACTTCAAGGCCAACCTTGCCACCGACCAAGCCTATGTGGGCACCAATGCCGCTGGCGAGCATATCTACTGGAAGAGCTGTATATGGTGCGGCATGTCGTCCAACTATGAGCAGCGCCATCTTACCGAGAAGCATCGTCGTGCTGCAGGCTTTGGAGGCACGCTGCCCCTGTTCCGTAAGCACATGGAGGCCCAGCTGAATATGCGCGAAGACAATGCCAAACTGGCTACTACCCCTCAGCCCGATATGTTCACGCTGCCCGTCCGCAGCACCGTGAAGAAGAGCGTATGGGCAGAGGACGAGGTCAACCGTGCCCTCTGCGACAACCTCATTGACGAGCAGCTCTTGGGCAACGACTACACCGTTACCGCCACACGCCAGCAGGTGGCATCGATAGCCCTGAGGCTTATCAAGGAGATGACCGAGAAGAACGCAGATGAAGGCAAGTTGAACCTCTTTGCCGACATTGCCGATGGCACTCCCGATATGTCGGCTCCCATGACACGTCAGGAGATGGCAACACTCATCTATCGTGCCATGCGCTATATTGAGCAGAACTCCAAGTATACCTATACCGACTACAACTCCAACCTCACTGCCTATACCGACAGCCCTCAGCTCAAGGAGTGGGCCAAGGAGCCCATGGCGTTTATGGAGGCGCTGGAGCTTGTCGACCCAGTGACCAAGACCACCCTGGCGCCCAACGCTCCTTGCTCCATCGAGCTGGCGCTGGCTACTGCCGAACGTGCCACCATGGCACAGCACACAGGTTGGGCGCAGACGGTGTCGGATGGCGATAAAGAAGATTACATTACCACCTATACGCGTCACGACGCCCTCAGCACCATGCCCCGCAACACCGGTGTCACCAATTCTTCATTAGGTTTCTACTAGCGTGTGTGGGTATATCGCATGAAGGGCAACAACGGCTCTACCGCGGTGAAGGATAAGTATACCGGTCAGCACCTCTATTTCGAGTCTGGATATCTGCACCCCGTGCGTAGAAACGCCCCCAGTTTATCTAACACCAGACAAAAGGTGAAGAACGCTCGTGCCAAATCTCAGAAGAAGAGCGGTGGCTTGAAGAAAGGGTTGGGTGTGTTGAAGAGCATCCTGATGTAACCGCGTCACCGCCAATACTCACTAAAGATACAGCCGCCTTTGTCACAATGACAGAGGCGGCTGTTCTTTTGTCAACTGCCCATCAGCAGTCGTTGCTGGAAGGCAGTAATGTCATCTCTCAGGCCATCGTCTTGCAGGAGGATGGAGCCAGGTTTGAGATACGTTTTCTTGTTTACCTCCAGCATCAGTGAGTGATAGCCGAAGTCGCAATCGGGAGTCTCCGAGTTGCTGTATGGGTAGTTTACGCCCACCTTGTACCCCCTGTCCATAAAATGGTTGACAGCCATATCTATAATGTCATCAGATGGCTTCGACCAGTCTTCGTTGTAGCCGATGCAGATGTCCACATCGCTCAAGTCATCAGGGAATGAATGACAATCGAGAAGCAGCGCGCCTTCTTGCAGCGCATGGCTGAGGCGCTCTTGATGCCAGTGCCACAGATTCAGGAGATGCTGTTCCTGGTCAGAGGGGATGGCGCGCCTATAATCCTCAAACTCTTTGTAGACGATACCTTGCCCGATGCTTTCCATGGGGTCGTTCCAGAGTCTCTCGGCGTCAACGATAAATCGGGAGTAGGGAAAGCGCACAGTCCTAATGCGGCTATCCTGCAATCCGTGGAAGAGATAGTCCGTATGCCAGTCGGTCCACTTGATTACTACATTGTTCAGAAAATCGGCATCGATATTCCAGAAACTCTTTTCCGCGTCATACAGACCCTCCATAGAGGCGTGCGGCTCATTCAGTACAATGTGTTCGTACATCTTTGTCAGTTTTAATTGTCCTACAATTCGCATCCAAACTGGACCACCGTGGCTGACAGCTCGGTTGGCGTACCCAAAGGGTAACTCTGCAGATGCTATATCGGTTGCAAAGTTACATAATAATATCCATTGCACAGCAAATAAATCGAAGAATTTGATGAAGCGGCTTGCTTTCGTATCGTGAGCAATCCATTGACCAGCCGCCCGCGGGCATTTCGCACCTGCATCGTTTTCCCATAAACTCATTATCGTACAACGCATATTTCTGAGGCATACACATACCTGCTCCTGATGCGTCTATTTCTGATAATCAAATCGTGAATTATGTGAATACATATCTGCAACCATTGTTTCAGCCTTTTAATCGGCTATTTCGTGTCGCCATTTGTGCCCAGAATGGCCCGTTCTGATGAAATTTGTCATGCGCGCGTCAATTTCTTTGCCGATTTCAGCCGCAATATAGAAAATATCACTATCTTTGTCGTCGGCGTTTGCCGTCCGTAGGCTATTGACAGTAAACATATATGCCTTACGGTGGTTTCCGCCGACATCATAATCGTCTACCACCTATATTTACATCGACTAAACAGGAATTGATACATGAAGACTATTACCGTTTTTCTTGCCTCGAGCAATGAGTTGAATTACGACCGCAATAGTTTCCAGGCTTTGATAGCCAAACTTGACGACATATACGAGCCACGGGGTATCCGCATCAAATGCCGCAGATGGGAGGACTTCCCCGCTTATTGCACAGGTGAAAGAACGCAGGATGTCTACAATAAGACCGTACGCTCCTGCGATATGTGCATCTGTATGTTCCATAAAGAGGCTGGACAGTATACTATTGAGGAGTTTGAACAGGCTCTGGATGAATACAGAACCAATCACAGTCATCCCAAGACCTTCGTTTATATACGCGCTCTTGTAGAAGGTGAGGTCGAAACCGACGAACTCAAGGCGTTCAAGGACCAACTCTTCAAGAGCATTGGCCATTATTGGTGCAACTATGCCTGTGATGACAGCATGAATCTCCATTTTGTCATGCAGCTTGAGCGTCTCATACCTGACATGGGGCTGTCTGCAGGCGACAGCAGCCAGTTGAAGGTGGAAGAGGGTAATGTCACGCTGCAGGGCATCAAGATAGCCGACTATACCAATCTGCCTTTTGCGGCAGCCAATCCCGAGTACTGCAGTCTGAAGGAGAAATACGCCCAGCTCGACAAGGACATCACCCAACTGCGCGCATTGGGAATAGACGACACCCACGACCTGCTCAGAGAAAAGGTCATAGACCGACAGAAATGTCATGAGCAAATCATCAATATGGAGAAGCAGTTGCTTGACATGGCCTTCCAGGTAAACAAGTCAATCAGCAGCAATAGCCCCATGAGCGAACGCAAGCGTCTTGCCATCGAGATGTTTGAGCAGGGCAACATCAAGGGTGTCATCAATGTCCTCAACGAGGAAGACATGGTTTCTGAAGCCAAGCAGGCAGAACTGGAGATAGCCCGAGGCCGTCAACTGGTGCAGAGCGGCAATGATCTGATAGAAAAAGGTATACAGACCATCCAAGCACAGGTCGAAGAATACATCCTGCGAGCCAAAGCCTTGATGCTGGACTTAGACAATGCCGATAGATTCTCACTCGCCTGCAATGCCTACGAACGGGCGATAGAACTGACGCGTAAACATTTGCCCAAGGCAGAGCTTGCTGGCCAGTTGAATGATTATTACTGTTTTTTGTCTGCTAATAACCAATTCTCCAAGTGCGAAGCATATATCGAAGAGAGTGTGTCTATCAGGGCAGAGTTGTGTCGCGACCACCCCGAGATGTATGAGTCAGACTTGGCTCGTTCGTATAACAACTTGGCTAATCTATATTACAAGACCCAACGGTTCCAAGAAAGCGAAGAGATCTACTTAGCGGTATTGGTGATACGCGAACGTCTGGCAAAGGAAAATCCACAGGAGTATGCATCAAACTTAGCACAATCATATAACAACTTGGCAGTTCTATATGGCGCCACCCAACGGTTTCAGGAAAGCGAAGCGATGTACAAGTCGGCATTGGCTATACGTGAACGTTTGGCAAAGGAAAATCCTCAGGCATACGAGCCGGCCTTGGCAGGTTCATATAACAACTTGGCTGTTTTATATTGCGATACTCAGCGTTACGATGAAAGCGAAGCGAAGTACAAGTCGGCAATAGACATACGTGAACGCTTGGCAAAGGTAAATCCTCAGGCATACGAGCCAGATTTGGCTATATCATATAACAACTTGGCAAGCCTATATCTCGATACTCAACGCATCAAGGAAAGCGAAGCGGTATACAGGTCGGCATTGGCGATACGTGAACGTTTGGCAAAGGTAAATCCACAAGCATACGAGCCAGCCTTGGCTCGTTCGTATGCCAGCTTGGCAAGTCTATATAGAGATACTCAACGGTTCCAGGAAAGCGAAGCGATGTACAAGTCGGCATTGGCTATACGTGAACGCTTGGCAAAGGCAAGTCCGCAGGCATACGAGCCAGACTTGGCTCGTTCATATAATAACTTGGGTAGTCTATATAGCGATACCCAGCGGTTCCAGGAAAGCGAGGCGATGTACAAGTCTGCATTGGCGATACGTGAACGCTTGGCAAAAGCCAATCCGCCGGCATACGAGCCGGACTTGGCAGCTACATAGAAGAACCTGGATATCGTATATAGCAATACCCAGCGGTTCGAGGAAAGTGAATCTATGCACAAATCGGCAATAGCTATACGTGAACGCTTGGCAAAGGCAAGTCCGCAGGCATACGAGCCGGCCTTGGCTGATTCATATAACAACCTGGCACTTTTATATAGCGATACGCAGCGGTTCCAGGAAAGCGAATCTATGCACAAGTCGGCATTGACGATATATGAACGCTTGGCGAAGGCAAATCCTCAGGCATACGAGCCGGACTTGGCTGATTCGTATAACAATATGACCGTTCTATATTACAATACCCAGCGTTACGATGAAAGCGAAGCGGTGTACAAGACGGCATTGGCTATACGTGAACGCTTGGCAAAGGAAAATCCTCAGGCATACGAGCCGGACTTGGCTGATTCGTATAACAATATGGCCGTTCTATATTACAATACCCAGCGTTACGATGAAAGCGAAGCGGTGTACAAGTCGGCATTGGCTATACGTGAACGCTTGGCAAAGGAAAATCCTCAGGCATACGAGCCGGACTTGGCTGATTCGTATAACAATATGGCCGTTCTATATTACAATACCCAACGTTACGATGAAAGCGAAGCGATGTACAAGTCGGCAATAGCTATACGTGAACGCTTGGCAAAGGCAAATCCACATACATACGAGCCGGACTTGGCGAATTCGTATAACAACCTGGCCGTTCTGTATTACAAGACCCAACGGTTTCATAAAAGCGAAGCGATGTACAGGTCAGCAATAGCGATATATGAACGCTTGGCAAAGGCAAAACCGCAGACATACGAGCCGGACTTGGCTGATATATATCATAACCTGGCTGCTCTAAATAAACAGCTCCAGTGTTTCCTTGTAAGCGAAGCAATGTACAGGTCAGCAATAGCGATACGTAAACGTCTGGCAAAGGCAAATCCACAGGTATATGAGCCGGACTTGGCGGATTCATATTACGACCTGGCTGCTCTATATAAAAAGGCCAAGTTTTACGATGAAAGTGAAACGATGTACAAGTCGGCATTGGCGATACGTGAACGCTTGGCAAAGGTAAATCCTCAGGTATACGAGTCGGACTTGGCAGATACATATCACAACATGGCTGTTCTGTATTACTATATCCGGCGTTATCATGAAAGCGAAACGATGTACAAGTCGGCATTGGCGATATATGAACGTTTGGCAAAGGTAAATCCACAAGCATACGAGCCGGCCTTGGCTGAGTCATATTACAACTTGGCCATTCTATATCGCGATACCCAGCGTTACGATGAAAGCGAAGCGATGTACAAGTCGGCAATCGCCATACGGGAACACTTGGCAGAGGATGATCTGCAGGTATATGGGCCGGCCTTGGCTCGTTCATATAACAACTTGGCTATTCTGTACAATGAAACCCAACGGCTCGCGGAAAGCGAAGAGATGTATAACGCTGCAGCGGCGATACGTGAACGCTTGGGTATAGAATAGCCACGCGGCATCACAACTTTGGAAGTAAGTGTCTGCAAACCATTAAGTGGCTATTGTCCGTTTTGCGTCACGCTGTATAGGGTGGCGCAAATGGTATATATCCTGCGGCAGTCACCAAGGATAGCCAAAGACAAAGACAAAGCCCGAAGTCCGGTCTTGCCGGTCTTCGGGCTGTTTGGTTCTTCGCGTTGCAGTTTGCAGAGGGCAACGATACTGCCGCTCTCTGCTCAATCAGTCTGTCGGGGCGCACCTCACTCCAACTCATAAAATTTCACCCAGTCTATCTCCATCTCTACGGGCAGCAGCTTGGGGTCTGCCTTGCCTACCCATGAGCCCTCAATCTGCATGTCTACGAGCAGGTAACAGGGTGTGCCGAATGGGAACTGGCCCTTGTCGGTGGTCTCTATCTTGGGGTAGACCAGCGATGTCTTGCCATTGATAGACAGGATAATGGAGTCGGGCAGTATCTCTACGGCATAGGTGTTGAATCCGTCGCGGTCTATGGGCAGCGTCGAGCCGTGGGGCGGATTCTGGTCTTTCTTGAGCACGTGGGTGTAGTAGGTATGTATGGTCTGATAGGCTATGGTGTCGTGGTTGAGATGTTCCATGATGTCTATCTCTCCGCCCTCGGGCCATTTTATCTCAGCATCGGGCAGCATCCATATTGCGGGCCAGGCTCCCTGTGCGCTGCCAAACTTTGCGCGTACTTCTACCTTGCCGTGCCTGATGGTACGCTTGTGCTTGGTGTAGAGTCCGCCAGTGACATAGCGGGCTGTGTCGGCGTCGCGATGGGTGTTGACGGCGCCACGCAGCACCAGTCTGCCGTCGTGCACGGCGTAGAGCGAGTCGGCGTCCGACATGTGGCGTTTCCAGTCGGCATTGCCACGTGGAATCTTCGACCACGAGAGGTTGTCATAGGTGATACCGTCAAAATGGTCTTGCCATACGAGCCGGTACTTGTGTGGCGTTGATGCGAGTGCGGCAGTGCATAACAGCAGTGCGGCGATGGTTGTAGTAATCTTCATAATAGGTTTTGTTTAGACAGCTACAAAGGTATAACATTTAATTCTTCTACCGCCTTTTGCCGCCATTTATCTGTTCCCCGATGGCCCACAACAATGAAAGGGCCTGGAGCTCCACGCCTGGAGTCAAGCCCTTTCTAACCTAATTAACGCTTATTTATAAAAGAATGTGTCTTGTTACATTTCCTCTCCGCCCGAATACTGTTCAGAGGGATTCATGCCGTCCATACCCTGCTGGCGCTGCGGCTTCTTCTTGGTGTTGCCGAAGTTGTAGGTCACCGTGAGGTTGACCTTGCGACCGCCCCACTTGTTGATCTGATGGCGGGTGAACGACTCGCTCGATGTGAATGTCTCCCACTTGCGTGTGTTGAACACATCGCGGCAGTTGAGCGACACGGTAAACTTGCGGTTCATGAAGTTCTTGCGCACTCCGAAGTCTACATTGTAGTTGCCCTTGCGGTAGCCCTGGGTGATGACCTGTCGCGAACGATAGCGTCCGCCGAGCTGTACCGAGATGTCGTAGGGCAGGATGAGGCTTGCCTGCATACGCGCGTTCCATGTGAAGCTGGAATTGCCCTCGCCGGTGATGGTCTGGTCGTCTATCACGTAGCTGAATCCGTTGAGCTTGTAGTAGTAGGCGTTGATGTTGGTGGTGAGGTCCAGTATGCGGAACAACTTATTCTTCAGCGTCGCCTCGATACCCTCGCTCTGGCTCTTAGCCACGTTCTTGGTGGTCTGGTACATGATGCCAGTGGCGGCGTCGTGCCAGTTGACGCGCTGCATCACGTCGGTCGTCGGACGGTAGTAGGCGCTTACCAGCAACGAGTGCTCGGTCCAGGTGCGCAGATAGTTGAACGAGAACGAGTTGGAGAACTCAGGCGTAAGCTCGGGGTTACCGAACGAGATGGAGGTGGCGTCGCGCGTGTCGCGGAACGAGTTGAGCTGTCCGCCCCAAGGACGGCGCAAACGACGCGTGTAGTTGAGCTGCAGCTGGTCGTTGTCTGTCAGCTGATAGCTCATGAAGATGCTGGGGAAGAGCTGGAAGTAGTCCTTGTCAAAGGCCTTGTCGCGCTTCGACGGGTCGCGCTCCTGCTCCCAGGTATAGCTCTCCGTGTTCACGTGCCAGTATTCGCCGCGCAGACCACCCATCACGCCCAGCTTGCCAAGCTGGTATTGGGCGGTGAGGTATACGGCGTGCAGGTCCATGTCGTAGATGAAGCGGTTGTAGAAGGAGCGGTCTTCGCTGGCGTTGAGTCCGTTCCAGCTCTGGTCGGCCCACGACTCCTGCGGCGTGTTCTCTTCAGAGAAGTTGCCCTCATATCCCGCCTGTATCTTGGCGTGCTCGCTGATGGGGTTCTCATAGTCGAGCTTCACCGTCCAGCGGCGGTTGTTGATGTGCATGGGGCGATACTGGTAGTTATACACGGTAGGCATATCGCCTGTGATATAGTCGGTAGAGTCCTGATACACATTGTCGTCATCGCTCTTCCACTTGCTCAGTCCCACCACAAAGTCCAGATAGTGCTTGTCGGTGAAGTTGTGGCGGTAGTTGAACTCTCCGTAGAGCATATCCATATTGCCTATACCCGATGTGCGTCGGGTCATGATGCGGTCGGGGGTGCTGCTGCCTGTACTGCCATACTGGTAGGGCGTGAGCGACCAGTTCTTGTGGCGTCCGTCCATAATCATACCACTCAGAGAAATGTCGTCTTTCTTGGTGGCGTGCCACGTGATGCCAGCCCGCGAGAAGATGCCGTTGCCCATGCGGTCGTTGTCGGCGGCATAGCGCTGATACTGCGAGGTCTGGGGGAAATACTGCTCGCTCTGGCTGTGTCCGCGGTTCTTGCGGTGGCGGTAGCCCACGTTGAGATAAGCGTCCAGCTTGCCGCTGTTCATATTGATGTTGAAGCTCGTCGTAGCGCCGCCGCGGGTGTCGGCACCCGCCTCTACCGAACCGTAGTAGCCTGCCTTGCGGTCTTTCTTCAGCACGATGTTGATGATACCCGCCGAACCTTCAGCCGAGAATTTGGCCGAGGGGTTGTCGATGATTTCTATGCGCTCGATGCTCTCTGCGGGCAACTGCTGCAATATCTGCGCGCGGTTGTCGCTGGTCAGACCGCTGGCCTTGCCGTTTATCCACACCTCTACGCTCTCATTGCCGCGCAGCGAGATATTGCCGTCGTTGTCTACTTCGACCGAGGGGATGTTGTCCAGCACGTCTGAGGCAGCCTGGCCCGAATTGGATACCAGCTGGCTCACGTCAAACGACTTGCGGTCTACCTCCAGTTTCATCGTGGCGCGCTGCCCCGTCACCTTTACTTCCTTGAGCATGTGGGCGTCTTCAGCCATGTAGAGCACGGCATACGACACGGTGGGCGCGGCAGCCGTGATGGCAAATGTGCGTCTTATCGACTTGTAGCCCAGGTATGACAGCTGTGCCACGTACTTGCCTTCCTTCAGGTTGCGCACGGCAAACTTGCCGTCGGCGTCGGATATGGCGCTGCCGATGATTTTGGTAGTGTCGCTCTGGGCTACCACCAGAATGTTGACAAATTCGAGTGGGGTGCTGTGGGCCTTGTCCAGTATGCGGCCCTTCATCACTCCCTGCGCCATGATGGTCATCGTGGCGAGGGCGAACAATAATAATATGTATAGTCGTTTCATACAATCTATTTGATGCATTTGGCGTACCAATGGTTTAACGCGTCAAAAGAAAAATCGATATTTTTTCTTATATTTTGATTAATATGCTTACCTTTGCAGTTGCGTTGGTCCCGTAGTTAAATGGATAGAACGGAGGTTTCCTAAACCTTTGATCCGAGTTCGATTCTCGGCGGGACTACTACACATAAAAGAGGATGAACCTTCATGATGGAGGGGTTCATCCTCTTCTTGTTTTATCCCTTCCGGGCCGTGGGGCTACAGCTCGCGCGAACCCTTGAGGTGCTCTTCGGGCCAGAGATGCTTGGCATAGGTGTAGCCCTTGAGCTCATAGATGGCGCGCAGACACTCCACACGCTTCACAAAGTCCTTGAAGTCCTTCTGTGCGGGGTCCATCCACTGCACCTCGCTCAGCGCACCCATTCTGGGCAGCACCTGATACTCAGCCAGAGACTCGGACACGATGTACTCGCTCCACAGGTTGGCCTGCACGCCCAGGATATGCTTGCCGGCTTCTGCCGGAGTGCCTTCGGGGATGGGTTCAAAGCTGTAGGTCTTCTCTATAGGCAGGTCGCCGCCGATGAGCAGAGGCTCGTTGTGGTTGTTGGCGGTCTGGTAGTAGTCGAAGTAGGCGTGGCTGTTGGGCGTCATGATGACGTCGTGACCCAGAGCGGCTGCCTGGGCGCCGGGCTCGGCTCCGCGCCATGACATGATGGTGGCCGACTGGTCTACGTTGCACTCCAACAGCTCGTCCCAACCTATGATCTTGCGGCCTTTAGCAGCCAGATATTTCTGCACTTCGGTAGCGAAATATCCCTGCAGACGGTCTTCCTTGCTCTGCTTGTTGCCAGCCACGATACCCTTGTCGCTGATCATCTGCTGGCACTTGGGACATTTCTCCCAACGCATCTTGGGAGCCTCGTCGCCGCCGATGTGTATGTACTCGGAGGGGAAGAGGTCGCACACCTCGTCGAGCACGTCCTTGATAAACTGATAGGTCTTGGGATTGCCGCCACAGAGGATGTCGCGGTACACGCCCCAGTAGTGGCCCACCTCATAGGGACCGCCGGTGCAGCCCAGTTCGGGATAGGCGGCAAGCGCTGCCAGCATGTGGCCGGGCATGTCTATCTCGGGGATGATGGTGATATAGCGGTCGGCAGCATACTTCACGATGTCGCGCACCTGCTCCTGGGTGTAGAAGCCACCATAGCGCACGTGGTCGTCTACATCGGAGTTGCGGCCCACGGTGGTACCGCTGCGCCAAGCGCCCACCTCGGTCAGACGGGGATACTTCTTGATTTCGATGTTCCATCCCTGGTCTTCGGTGAGATGCCAGTGGAAGCGGTTCATGTTGTGCAGCGCCAGCATATCAATATACTGCTTGACAAAGTCGGCAGAGAAGAAGTGGCGCGAGCAGTCGAGGTGCATGCCGCGATAGGCGAAGCGGGGTGCGTCGTTGATGACCACGGCGGGCAGAGTCACCTCTTCGGTCTGGGTGAGCACGGGCAGACTCTTGCGCAGGGTCTGTATGCCGTAGAAGACGCCCTGGGCTGTGGCGCCGCTGATGGTGATGCCACGGGCAGATACCTCGATGCGGTAGCCTTCGGCCTCCTTCATCTTGGCGTCGGTGCGCAGCACGATGTTGCCGCGCTGGTTTTTCTTGTCGGCCACGGCGGTGGTGAGTTTCATTCCTGTCTTCTCAGCGATATACTCTGCCAGGAATGTGGCGTTGCGCGCCATGTCGGCGTCGCCCAGATACACTATACGGGTCTCGCCGTTCAGCCTGTACGCGCCGCCCTTGGTTGCGGCAATCTCTCTTGGCAGCGGTACTACCCTATAGTCGGCATTGGCGGCTGCGGCAGTGAGGCCCAGCGCCAAGGCCAGTGTCATCATTACTTTTCTCATTATACTGTAGTTTGGTTATTTTACGATTTTGTCTTCCATCTTCCAGTCCATGATACGGCTTATCTGCGGTATCAACTTCATGGCTATCTTGCGATGGCCCTGGTAGTTGGGGTGGCCGTCGGCGCCATAGTCGCGTCCGTCGCGCAGCACCTCGAGCATGGGTTCGGCAAAGTAGACCTGCTTGTCGTCATAGCAGCGCTCGCGCAGGATGGGGAAGCAAGCCTGCAGATATTTGCGGGCAGAGTGGGGCATGATGCAGAGTATGGGCACGTTGCCGTAGTGGCTGCGCAGACTCTTGATCATCTTGACATAGTTGCCCACATACTGGTCGGGAGTGGGAGTGACCTCACGCGAGAAGTCGTTGGTGCCGAGATTGATGAGCACGATGTCGGGGCGGTATGCCTTGAAGTCATATTCCACCGTCTTGTCGTTGTCATACACCTTGGTGTGGCGGTCCAGCATGCTGTAGTCAGAGCGCTGCTTCTTGTCGCCGTAGTTGCGCACCATGCCCTGTCCCGAGTGTGCCTGGATGGCATAGTCGGTGTCGAAGTAGCGGGCTATGAGGCAGCCGTAGGCGTGGTCCACGTTCTCGGTCTCTATCTTGAAGTGCTCGTTCTGCGTGGGCGAGTCAGAGCCGTAACCGCAGGTGTAGCTGTCGCCGAAGATTTCTATCATGCGGCTCTTGCGCTCCACGGCCTTGAGCCGCGCACCTTTGGCACCGTAGAAACCGTGGATGGTGGTGATGCCGTTGCCCTCGCAGGCACGCTGCAGACGCAGACGGTGGGTACCCTTGCCCAACTTCTCTGCCAGCACGATGCGCTGGTGGCTCAGACTGTCGGCAAATATCTTCTGGGTCCACTCTCCGTCGATGAATACGTTGAAGTAGCAGGGACGGGTGCTGCTCATGTCTACGGCGATGGTGCCGCCGGTGAAGTCGGTCTGCGCATATACGCCTATCCAGTCGAAGCTGACGCTGCCGTCAGCATGGGCGAGGGTGCGTCCGGTATAGGTCACGCCCTGGGTGATGAGTCGGGTGTAGTCTGTCTTCTGTGCCATGGCCTGGAGCATCAGCACCAGCAGGCACAATAATAGTCCATGTCTTTTCATGTGGTTTCTTGCTTTATGTTGTGATTGATTACTGTATGCTCAGGAGCGAGAGTGCCATCACGATGTAGCGCCCCAGCCGCTCGTTGAGCATCTGCAGGGCGTGCTTGATGTGATACTTCACCGTGTTGACCGATATGCCCAGTTCGAGGGCTATCTCGGCATGCTTCTTGCCGGCAAAGCGACTCAGCTCAAACACCGTGCGACATTCTAAGGGCAGGGCGGCTATGGCTTCGTCCAGCTTCTCTGCCAGCTCCTTGTCCAGCAGCTGGCCCAGCGGCTGTTCGCCGTTGCCCGTCACCATGGTTTTGTCTGAAGAAGGGGGAATGGCCTCGGTGGCGATTTCGTATTTCTCGCGGTTCTTGCGCAGATGGTCGAGACAACTGTTGCGCACGCAGCGGATAAGATAACTGCGCAGCGACACTTCGACCTCTATGCGCTCGTGGTTTTCCCAGAGATGGAACATCACGTCGCCCACCACCGACTCAGCGAGATAGTCGTCGCGCAGATAGCGGCTGGCAAAGTGGCAAAGCACCTGATAGTGGGTATCATAGAGATACTTGAAAGCCTTTGTATCTCCTTTGCGCAAACCGTTTACTACCAATTTCTCCGAATAGTCCATCGTGTATACAAAATAACCGCCGAAGCAGCATGCAAATATACAACAATAATTTTGTATATCGGCCACTGTCGGCGGTTATTTTATGTTGGGTGCTATAGTTTTTACTCTACGACAACCTCGTCGATAAAGAACCATGCCGGGTAGCCCACTCCGTAGTGCCAGGGAGGACATACGCCGATGGTCTCAATCTTGACGCGCACATAGCGGGCGGTTACGGGCTGGGCGGCGGTCACGGTGCCGGGGATAAACTTGACCTGTATGTCTTTGTCTTCGGCAAAGTCGATGCGGCCCATGTCGGTAAAGGTCTTGTTGTCCATCGAGTACGAGTAGCTGATGCTCTTGGGCAGCAATACCCATGCGCCCAGCTGCTGCAGGAAGTCGGTGGTGACGGTGCTGAAGGTCTTGGCCTCGCCCATGTCGAGCACGAAGTCGGCGTCGCGGCCTTCCCATCCTACCCAGCTTTCCACAAAGGTAGTGCCGCCATAGAGTCCGTCGGTCAGGGCCTTGTCGGCGATGGGCTGGTAGGCCTTGTCGGGAGCGCTGTGCCATATCACCTTGGCGCCGGAAGCCTTGTTGGTGTCTGGGTGGGGCAGGAAACGCTTCTTGTAGAGGTCGCAGTAGTCGTCGTAGCGGTTGTTGCGCTCGTTGAGGCTGGTGATGCCGTACTTGGCACACTGCTCACGGAATATCTCGAGCTTGCGGCTGGTGGCTTCGGCGTCCTGACCGTTCTTGGTGCGGGTTATCTCCAGCTCGCTGTAGCGCAGAGGCAGACGAGCGGTCTGGACACGGGCAAGCAGGGTGCTGTCGCCGGCCACGGCAGCCTCGGCCTGGTCGAAAATCTCGGCATAGACCTTCATCAGACGGTCGTTGAGCATGCCGTTCTTGTGGGATATGGGTGAGTCATATATCCACAGCGGTGTCGACGATGACAGCAACGCTCCGGTGAGCATCATCTGGTACTTATATATATAAGGTGCAGCTGCGCCATAGTATCCCTTCATGAATGTGCGCATCAGCGAGTCGGCGTTCTGATAGGGGTCCCACATGAGTTTGGCTATCATGTAGGCACGCATCTCGCCGAAGTCGGTACCGCGCTGGCGCCCGCCGTTGATTTGCTCGAATATCATGGTAGCGTGGTGCTCCTTGAAGAGCTGTATGTTCTTCTGGATGATGTGGAAGTTGGGGAAAGGAGCCACCATGTTGTCAAAGTTGATGCCGTAGTCCCATACGA
Organism: Prevotella sp. P4-67; assembly: GCF_002251325.1. NCBI lineage: Bacteria > Pseudomonadati > Bacteroidota > Bacteroidia > Bacteroidales > Prevotellaceae > Prevotella > Prevotella sp. P4-67. Next base: position 34,233 of record NZ_NPJL01000011.1, on the reverse strand, counting down.
AGATGTTGTTGCTGATTTTGCTCCAGCCCTCGAGCGCCCGCATGAAGTCGCGGCCCGACTCGTTGTCGGTCAGAGGCACCTCGCGCTTGCAGTCTATGTCGCAGAGCATGATGTTGACGTTGGGCAGCGGTTTTACATGCTTGGGTGGGTGCATGCTGTACAGGTAGGCGAGGGTAGAGAACTGCTTGTCGGGGAAGCGCTTGGCGAGCTTGTTGACAAAGCGGATAAGATTGCCCGAGGGGGCACCCTCGTACTCCTCTATCTTGGCGCAGGCCTCGCAGTGGCATTGGGTGTTGTTGCCGTCGTTCTGGCTTACGCTAATCATCTTCATGCCGGGGTTGGCCTTGAAGATAGAGTCTATCTTCTGCACCGCCAGCTCGTAGACCTCAGGATTGGAGAGACACCACTGGCTGTGGCTTCCAGGGCGGCGCTTGCCGTTGATGAACGAATAGTATTCGGGGTGCTTCTCGCCATAGACCGACGAGGGGAGAATGCGGTTGAAAGTATGTACCCACAGATTGCCTGCAAACTCGTCCTGACTGTTCTCCAGACGGAACCAGCGCTCAAAGTCGGGGTCTTGACAGCCGTAGCTGTGGGTCTGGCGGAAACGGAAGGCGGGCTTGTCGCTCATCTCGATTTCGGGCAACTCGATGTTGGCCGAAGGGGTGAGCGTGTAGGCCTTGTAGGCATAGTAGCTTACGCCCATATAGCGCTCCAGCAGCGTCACCACGCCATAGACGGCACCCTTGCCGCCACCGGTCTTGATGTGCAGCGCGCCGTTTTTGCAGACGAGCTCAAAGCCGTCCTCGGCGGGAGTGGCTGCGGCTTCGCCTATCACGATGGCGCCACCTTTGGCCTTGGTGGGAGCTATCTCCAGCTGTGCTCCTGAAATCTTGTTGACAAACCGCGCCAGCATGTCGGCTGCTTCGCGGTTAACACTGTTGTCTTCGGCCAGCACGATATACGCCTTGGCCTTACCCTTGCTCACCAGGGTCATCTGTGCAAAGGCTGCCGACGTCATCATTACCAGTGCCGCCAGCAGACCCAGTCTGCGATACATTTTCATTGTCTGTTGTTTAGATTGTTAATAGCTATACCTTTGTATTGGTTTACAAAGGTACTCATTTTGAGTGGCACAGGCAATTTTTTCATGGTTTTTTGCTCGATTGTCGGTTTTTTCATTTACCTTTGCATCCGCATTCGGGATGTAGCGCAGTTGGTAGCGCACTACGTTCGGGACGTAGGGGTCGGGCGTTCGAGTCGCCTCATCCCGACCAATGCCAGTCAGGCGGAGAGTCAGTAGAGACCCTCCGCTTTTTTTGTTCTGCCTGGTTGCCGTCATCTGCCTCCGCCGCCTCGGAGCCGCCTCGGCTTTCTCTCAGCCAGCCGCCAGTCTCACGCCGCCAGTATTCCCTTCTCTTCTGCTTTCCGCCACTCCCGTGTCCGAAACCATCAGTGCTATAACCGACCGAGTTCTTCCCGAAATAACAGCATGGAAGTCGCGTATGCTTGACCCCGTGTATGCCATTTGCTGGCTTGATGCCATTCACTACAAGGTGAAGGACGATAAGGGTCGTGCAGTCACTCGTGCAATATACAATGTCTTAGGTATAAACAAGTCTGGCCACAAGGGTCTTCTTGGTATGTATATATCTGAGAGTGAGGGTGCTAACTTCTGGCTTGATGTAATGACCGACCTTCAGAACCGTGGTGTACGTGATATTCTGATTTGTTGCGTAGACGGTCTTAAGGGATTCCCTGACGCAATCCAAAGTGTATTCCCAGAAACCTCCGTTCTGCTATGTGTAGTCCACCAAATCCGCAACTCAATCAAGTATGTAGGAAGCAAGCATCAGAAAGAGTTTCTGAAGAATCTCAAGACCGTATACGGTGCTGTAAGCAAGGATTCCGCATTGGCACAGCTTGACATGGTTGATGAAAAATGGGGTGAGATGTACCCTATAGTTATCAAATCCTGGCGCGGCAACTGGGAGCGTCTTACGGAAAATTTTAGTATACTCCTGCAATCCGCAAGATTATCTACACAACCAATACGGTTGAGGGCTATCATCGTCAGGTGCGCAAAGTAACAAAGAACAAGGGTGTATTCCCGTCAGTCACCGCACTTGAAAAGCTTGTGTATCTTGCCTATCGAGACATTAGTGGGAAATGGACTATGCCCCTGTCTAATTGGGCACTGATATCACAACAACTTGCTATAAGAATTGGAGATAGGTTCAAGATTATGTAACTTTGTCTGTGAAAGGCTCCTCTTATTTGTGTGCAGATATGAAATCTGCACACAAATAAGAGGGAAAGAATAAAAAATCAGAGCCGTGACACAGTTCTGTTTACATTACCGCGTTCAAGGCACCTAATGTTGGGATATCGATGACTCCTTGTATTGCTCGGGTACGGGTGCGGTGTTGATTGAACATCGTACACTACCTAATTTATTGTGTAATAATTAGTTAAGTGCTGCTTAGTGAGGTGCGGTAAAATCAAAACTATGTTTCTACAACCTTGTAGTCGGAGAATCTTAATCTCGATTATTGTTTACTGGAAGCTGCTTTCCATTCATCATAGATATGGCTAAAGATAGCTACGCCATCATTCAGTTGCTTCCTAGCTAAAGACTTATCTTTGTTCCACCATTCAAGAATGTAATTCTTCAGTCCCTCATATTCCTTTTGATCCTTGAATTGTCGATCCAGGCTTCCCATTTTGCCAAGCGTTGCATTGTAAAGAATAAATGCCCTTTTCTGTCCATTAGGCTTCAGTGCATACCAAGTAGCCCAAGAGTTTCCTGTGTTTATGCCATTGCCAGGCAGAAATACGTGAACTTGATAGACAGATGCATTCTTGCCGCGGTAAAGGAGTTCCATAAGGCGATCCTCTTTTACAGCCCTAATCGAATTACGTGCTATCGTTTGGCAATGTTCCCACACTTCGCCTTCAGGGTGTTCCTCTGTGAGTGCAAGCCATTCCATCTTGGCTATTTTCTCAGCATCGTACTTCTTGGCTTTTTTGCCATCTGGATTCTCGGCAAGTCTTACTTGATATTCTAACGCCCACCCCATGTACTTCTTAGGAATGTAGCCCTCTATCTGTTTGCCATCCATCATAGAGAGGCGAACATGACGCATTTCTGGGTCGTCATTCTTGCGAGCGTGTGCAGCTATCGCTACCATCATTACTGCTATGAGCAGCCAAAACTTCATTGCTTTCATAATGCTTCCTTTTAGTTGTTATTTATTGTTTGCCATCTAATACTTCTATCACTCGTTGTATCATAGAACTTCGGTTGTGTTCACCTATTCCAATGAGTTTCTTTTCCCATTCCTGCGAAAGTCCTACACAGTGGCAAAGTTCTCGGATAAAGGATTTGTCGCATTTCTTATAGGTATCTCCCAGACATATAAGCTTGCCATCAGTCTGTCTGACATAGAAGTCGCAAGCCGTCTTGCTTGGGATGAAAAACATTGCTGCTGCTGTGTTACATTGCCAAGCTTTCATCCCTCCCATGTCCGTCACGGAATAACCTTGGGAGGCATAAATATAGACTTGTAATCGTGGGTGGTTAACATATAGCCAGCTCCATCCTACATTTTCCAAGGGAACAAGTGTGCGTACGTTTTGCTTGGAGGTGGCATTCCACACCACTACAGAATCAATGTTGGCGAAAGGTATCACATCGCTAGTGCATTGGCGAGAAAAGAAGTTTCTATAAACTTGAACATCCTTTTTCTTGCGTGGCAAGTCTATTCGGTCATTACTTTCATAGAGTTGCTGGATACCATTCTTTAGGTACACTCGTCCCTCGCATGATTGAGCTTGCATGCTAATAGTTCCCATATAAGCAAGCAAAATGCTAATGATGAGATATATTCGCCTCAAATATACCTCCTCATGCACGGCATTTTTGATCTCTCGGATGGTCTTGTCATTGGAAAAACGCCAACCTTCTATTTCTTCAAATTTGCACATAAGCAATTCCTCTTGATAATTATACAAATATACGAGGAAACTTTCTGATTACCAAATGAATTAACCATTTTAATAAAAGCACGCTTCCTTTCGGGGGTGTGCCCACTACCTCCACAAGATTTATGATTATCACTGGTGGCTCGTGTCGTCCGATATGGGTTTGCGTGCCTTTGTTGCGTGGTCGTGGTAATGGTGGTCAGGTAGATAGCAGGGGAGGTAGGAGTGATGGCGCTGGCGGAGAGGATGCGAGCAGCGAGAGATGCGTGTGCCGGAGTGATAGGGGTATAAACAAAAAGGAGCAAAGATGTGGTAATCTTCGCTCCTTTTTGTTTCGGATTAACGTCAACGACATTATTTGCCGTGGTGCTCGTCAGAAACGGTTAACTTTTTGCGACCATGAGCACGGCGAGAAGCCAATACGCGGCGGCCGTTCTTTGTTGCCATTCTCTCACGGAAGCCGTGCTTGTTTACACGACGACGGTTGTGTGGCTGAAATGTTCTTTTCATCTTATGCTTATCTTTTATTTGTTATTATTTCTGTCTCTGAAACGGCTGCCGTCTCCCTGGCCATGATGCCGGTGGAAGCATAGACGCCTTTTTGGGTTGCAAAAGTACGCATAATTTTTGAAATAACAAAGAACTCAGACATTTTTCGGTCAGAATTAGATGTTTTTTTATAAAAAAGTAGTAACTTTGCACCGCTTTTAGCAGACAACAACATTATAATAACAATATGATTAACTCACAGGAAATCAAAATCGGTACTTGCATCCGCATGGATGGCAAGATTTGGACTTGCATCGACTTCCAGCACAGAAAGCCGGGTAAGGGTAACACAGTAATGATAACCAAGCTGAAGAATGTTGCTGACGGCCGTGTGCTTGAGCGTACATTCCAGATTGGTTTCAAGCTCGAGGATGTTCGCGTGGAGCGCCGTCCTTACCAGTATCTTTATGAGGATGCCACAGGCCGTATCTTCATGAATCAGGAGACTTTCGAGCAGATTCCAATCCCTGCACACCAGATTACCGGTGTGGAGTATATGAAGGAAGGTGATGTGGTAGAGGTTGTAACCGATACAACTGACGGCACTATCCTGCTCGCCGAGATGCCTGTAAAGACTACTCTGAAGATTACTCACAGCGAGCCCGGCGTAAAGGGTAACACCGCTACCAACGCCACCAAGCCCGCTACTCTCGAGTCGGGTGCCACCGTACGCGTGCCTCTGTTTATCAACGAGGGCGAGACCATCCTGGTCGATACCCGTGATGGCAGCTATCTGGGTCGTGTAAGCGAGTAATCGCGCAGCACCCTATACTTTTGTGACAACCTATATCTCCGGGGCCACCATGGTGGGTGTTCTGAGATATAGGTTGTCTGCGTTTCAATACCATCAATCCTATCTGTACTACTGACATGAAATATAGTTTTATCATACCCGTCTACAACCGTCCCGATGAGGTCGACGAGCTGCTCGACAGCCTTACGCGCCAGGAGTGTCGTGACTTTGAGGTGGTGGTGGTCGAAGACGGGTCGGCAGTGCCTTGCCGCGACGTGTGCGACCGATATGCCGACCGATTAGACCTGCACTATTATAATAAGGAGAACTCGGGCCCTGGCCAGAGCCGCAACTATGGTGCGGAGCGGGCGCAGGGAGAGTATCTCATCGTGCTCGACTCCGACGTGGTGTTGCCTCCGGGCTATCTCTCGGCGGTAGATGCCGAACTGGCAGAGCGCGAGTGCGATGCTTTTGGTGGCCCCGACAGTGCCCATCCGTCGTTTACTCCGGTGCAGAAAGCCATCTCCTACTCGATGACGAGCTTCTTTACCACCGGCGGAATACGTGGCGGCAAGAAGAAACTGGACAAATTCTATCCCCGCTCGTTTAATATGGGCATCCGTCGTGATGTCTATGAGCGTCTGGGTGGTTTCTCGCGTATGCGCTTTGGCGAAGACATCGACTTCTCTATCCGTATATTCAAGGCAGGATGCCGCTGCCGCCTTTTCCCCGCAGCCTGGGTGTGGCACAAGCGCCGTACAGACTTCCGCAAGTTCTGGCGGCAGGTCTACAACAGCGGTATCGCGCGCATCAACCTCTACAAGAAATATCCCGAGAGCCTCAAGCTCGTCCATCTGCTGCCTATGGTCTTCACCGTGGGTGTGGCGCTGTTGGTGGTGATGGCTCTGGTGGGAGCAGGGGTATGGGCTGCTTGCCCGCAGACCACTGCCGGACCATGGCTCATGGCGTTGGCACTGGCTCCGCTGGTGCTCTATTCGCTCATCATCTGCATCGACGCCACCCGCTCGGCGCGCAGTCTGCGCGTGGGTGTGCTCAGCATCGCCTCGGCCTTCATCCAGCTCACGGGCTATGGCTGCGGCTTCCTCTCGGCGTGGTGGAAGCGCTGTGTGTGTGGCAAGAGTGAGTTCAGTGCTTACGAAAAAACCTTCTATAAATGACCTCCGGCAGTCTGAGTATCAACCAGTGGGCAGAGGAAGACCGTCCGCGTGAGAAGCTGGCCCGCCTGGGAGCGTCGGCGCTGAGCAATGCCGAGCTGCTGGCCATCCTCATCGGGTCGGGCACTCCCGAGAAGAGCGCTGTAGACCTGATGAAGGAGATACTGGCCGACTGTGGCAACAATCTCAACCAGCTGGGCAAACTCTCGCTTGCCGAGCTGCAGCGATACAAGGGCGTGGGACTGGCCAAGGCGGTGACCATTCAGGCCGCCTGTGAAATGGGCCGTCGCCGACAGGTGTCGCGACCCGAGGAACGCCCGCGCATGGACAGCGCCAACGCCATCTATCGCGAGATGCATCCCCGTATGCAGGACCTCGATGTCGAAGAGGCGTGGGTGGTGCTGGCCAACCAGTCGTTCAGGCTCATCAAGGTGCTGCGGCTGAGCCATGGTGGTATCAGCGAGACGGCGGTCGATGTGAGGGTGGCGCTCCGCGAGGCTCTGCTCTGCAATGCCACCGTGATGGCGCTCTGCCACAACCATCCCAGTGGCAACTGCCATCCCAGCCGCGATGACGACCGCATTACCGACCTCATGCGCAAAGCCTGTGAGACTATGCGTATCAGACTGGTAGATCATGTCATCGTCACCGATGGCGCCTACTACAGTTATCGCGAGGAAGGCAAACTGTGAGGAAACACTTGCCGCGGGGCGGACGAATATCAGTGGGGCTGGCTGAGCCATCGGCTTGGCCGTAGTCCATATAAAGAAGATGCACAACATGCTGCTGGCAGCGCGTTGTGCATCTTTTTCGTATGGGTCGGTTGTCGCCGTGGCGACCAGGGTGACAGCGTCAGTTAATCTGCTTGTAGAACTCCTGCTGGGCGGCAAGCAGAATGTCGAGCACTCTGGGGATAATGTCGTCAAAGACGGGCGTGCTGTCTATCAGCAGCTCGGCAGAGAGCCACACATTGTCGTTGACGATAGTGGCTTTGACCACCTTCATCGAGACGCTCACCGCGTTGGTGGCTTCGAGGACGCCGGCGCGGTTGTCTTCGGTCACGTCAAAGACGCCCGGCATGACCAGACGCAGGAAGGTCTCGTCGTTGTCGCTGCCCATGAATATGAAGTTGCGCATCTGGTACTTGAAGAAGATGTCGTTGTCTTCGTCCTGCTCGTATTTGAAACCTTGTGAGCTGAGGAACTCTTTCATTAAATCTACATTTGTCATAATTTTTGGGTTTTGGTTGTTAGGATGTATATGGTTTATTGTTCTCTTGCTTCTGTCAGGCGTTGAAACCTATGCGCGGGCGTTCCATGTTGCGGCGCTCCACTCCCTGCATCTTCTCTTCTATCTCCTTGTACATCTTGACTATCTCGGGGCGTATCGAGGGGCGCGTGTTGCGGATGGAGGTCTCGAGCAGCTCCTGGCTGATGAGTTGGTTGGTGAAGGCTGCCGTCATGGCTGCGTCGTTTACTATATAGGCGATGTCGCTGGCTATGTATCCGTCGGAGAGCTCTGCCAGATGCTTGGCGTCGATGGCTGCCTCGTCGTAGGGGCGGCCCTTGAGGTGGAGCATGAACATCTCCTTGCGCGCGTCGAGGTCGGGCAGCGGCACGTAGATTTGCTTGTCTATGCGGCCGGTACGCAGCACAGCCGGGTCTATCTTGTCGGGGCGGTTGGAGGTGGCGATGACAAAGATGCCCTTCTTGGAGCAGTTGTTGAGCTGGCTCAGAAACTCGTTGACTTCGCCCGACATGCTCGTGTTGTCAATGTTGGAGCGGTTGGGGACCAGCGCGTCAAACTCGTCGAAGCACAGCACAGACGGTGCTTTTTCCTGTGCCTGCTTGAAGAGACTGCCTATCTTCTCCTGCGAACCGTGGATGTAGATGCTCGCCAGGTCTGAGGTCTTGACCATGAGGAAGTTGAAGCCCGTCTCTTCGGCGAATTTTTCTGCGAAGAACGTCTTGCCGCATCCGGGAGGACCATAGAGCAGCATGCCATTGGGCGGCGTGAGCTTGTAGCGCTCTGCCAGTTCCTTGTTCTTGATGACAAAGATTACGCGTTGGTAGAGCATGTCCTTGAGTTCCTTCATGCCGGCGATGTCGGCAAATCCGTTGCCCTTCTGCTGCTCCACGCTGAACGTTACGGCGTTGGGGTTGTCTTCTGCCTGCTGGGTGGTGGGGCCGGAGGACTGTCCCGGTGCATTGGCACCGGTGGTCTCCTGACAGGGTTTGCCGTCGATGAGGCTGATGATTTCCTCGACCGACTTGAAGCGGTCTTCGTATTTCACCGCCAGACCCTTCTGCAGGATGCGGGTGGTCTTGTCGTCGAGGTCCACACCCTCGAGCGAGAGCTGTTCTGACTTGCGCTTCTCCTTGATGAGCGTGAAGCGGCGCGCTCTGGTCATGCCCTCGGTAAAGGTCATCTCCCACGGAGCCGCGCCGAAGAGCATGGTGTAGAGGACGGCCGTGGCAGAGAAGATGTCGCTCTGCTCGTCGTAGAGGCCCATGAAGGTCTCGTTGGCGCAGTACTCCACCTCCAGGTCTGCCACCTCAAAGGGTGTCTTTCCATTGCATCGCGGCGCTGTGTGCCCCATATCGATGATTTCGGGAATGCCTCCAGCCACCTTGGAAAGCATGATGTTGCGGGGAGTGATGTCGTTGTGGCACAGGCCTTGACGGTGCAGGTAGCCGAGGCCGTTGAGAATACCTCTATATATATTCAGGGCGGTGTCGGCATCCATCCTGCCTTCGCGGGCGAGCTTGTCCATCAGCACGTCGCCGGTGAAATAATTGGTGACGAAGTAGTGGCACTCTCCGCAGTCCAGGTGGACCTTGCCCGAATCGATGAAGGAGACGATGTTTTCATTGACAAGTTTCTTGCAGCGCTCGATGGTGTAGACCTCGTGCGTGGCAGTGTCCATGAGGCGCTCTGGAGTCTTCTTGAGGATATACAACTTGAGAAAATAGATGTTGTCGTTGTCGTCTATCACACGGTAGGTCTCGGTATATTCGTTCTCCTTGATGAGGCTTTGGGCAAGGTACTTGTCAAGTCTTGCGTTCTCTTTCAGTACACTCATAGTTCAGTCGTTAGGTTTGGTGTATAGTATTTCAGATGACAGCCATAGCCGATGGCCGATGGCTATGGTTACAAAATTAAGACAATTTCCGTTAATGCCAAACTTATCTTCCGCTTTTTTTGACTATAGACAGGGAAAATGGCATCTTTTCCGCCCGTCTTGCGGCTGGACACAAAAACGCCGCAGGCGTTCCTCATCACTGAGAATGTGCCTGCGGCTATAATCTTGAAAACGAAATCGGGTTTATTTGAGCACGCCAAGTTCCTTGCCCACCTTGATGAAGGCGGCGATACACTTGTCGAGCTGCTCGCGGGTGTGGGCGGCAGAGAGCTGCACACGGATGCGGGCCTCGCCCTTGGGCACTACAGGATAGTAGAAGCCCGTGACGTAGATACCTTCCTCGAGCAGACGGTTGGCATAGCGCTGAGAGAGCGGCGCGTCGTAGAGCATCACGGCGCAGATGGCGCTCTGGGTGGGCTTGATGTCAAAGCCGGCAGCCTGCATCTTGTCGCGGAAGTAGTTGACATTCTCTACCAGATGGTCATGGATGGAGTTGTCTTCCTTGAGCATCTTGAACACCTCGAGACTGGCGCCGATAATGGCGGGAGCCAGCGAGTTGGAGAAGAGGTAAGGACGGCTGCTCTGGCGCAGCATGTCGATGATTTCCTTGCGGCCGGTGGTGAAACCGCCGAGGGCGCCACCAAACGACTTGCCCAGTGTGCCGGTATAGATGTCTACGCGGCCATAGGTATTGCACAGTTCGCTCACGCCGTGACCGGTAGCACCTACCACGCCAGCCGAGTGAGACTCGTCGACCATGACGAGGGCGTCGTATTTTTCAGCGAGGTCGCAGATCTTGTCCATCGGAGCCACGTTGCCGTCCATCGAGAATACACCGTCGGTACAGATGATGCGGAAGCGCTGGGCCTGAGCCTCCTGCAGACACTTCTCAAGCTCAGCCATGTCGGCGTTGGCATAGCGGTAACGCTTGGCCTTGCACAGGCGCACACCGTCGATGATAGAGGCGTGGTTGAGGGCGTCGGAGATGATGGCGTCTTCCTCGGTGAGGAAAGAGCCGAAGAGACCGCCGTTGGCGTCGAAGCAGGCGGCATAGAGTATGGTGTCCTCGGTATGGAAGTAGTCGCTGATGGCAGCCTCAAGCTCCTTGTGGATGTCCTGAGTACCACAGATGAAGCGAACCGAAGACATACCGAAACCGCGACGGTCCATCATCTGCTTGGCACCCTCGATGAGGCGGGGATGGTTGGACAGACCGAGATAGTTGTTGGCACAAAAGTTAAGCACTTCTTCGCCCTTGACCTGGATGGCAGCACCCTGGGGGCTCTCGATGATGCGTTCTTCTTTGTAAAGGCCTGCGCTCTTGAGATTTTCCAAAGTAGCGCAGAGCTGTTCTTTGATTTTACCGTACATGTTTGTTCACGTTTTAGTTCTTGTTAGACTACAAAATAACGCATTATTTTCGACAAATAAAAGCGTTTGCCTGTTTTTTTTGTTAATCTGCGGGTAAAAAGGTTTTTTTATAGCTTTTTTCTCCTTAGTCTCAAAAAAAATTAGTTAATTTGCACCCATAATTTTAAGTACTTGACACATGAAAAATATCTTGGTCATCGGCTCTACAGGCCAGATTGGTTCTGAGCTGACGCGTGAATTGAGAAAAATCTATGGCAACGACCATGTAGTAGCTGGCTATATCAAGGGCGCAGAGCCCAAGGGAGAGTTGCTCGAGAGTGGTCCGTCGGCCGAGGCTGATGTCACCAACGGCGAGATGATAGCCAGCGTGGTAAAGCAGTATAATATCGACACCATCTACAATCTGGCTGCGCTCCTGTCGGTAGTGGCCGAGTCCAAGCCTCGTCTGGCATGGAAGATAGGTATCGATGGACTCTGGAACATACTCGAAGTGGCTCGCGAACATGGCTGCGCCGTATTCACACCCAGCTCGATAGGTTCTTTCGGACCATCTACACCCAAGATGATGACTCCCCAGGACACCATCCAGCGTCCCCGCACCATGTATGGCGTCACCAAGGTTACCACCGAGTTGCTCAGCGACTATTATTTCAATAAGTATGGCGTCGATACCCGTGCCGTGCGCTTCCCCGGAGTCATCTCCTACGTCACTCCTCCTGGTGGCGGCACCACCGACTATGCTGTCGACATCTATTACTCGGCAGTTCGCGGCGAGCGCTTCGTATGTCCTATCAAGGAGGGCACACTGATGGATATGATTTACATGCCCGACGCGCTCAAGGGAGCCATCGACGTGATGGAGGCCGACCCCTCGCGCCTCGTTCACCGCAATGCGTTCAACATCGCATCGCTCAGCTTCGGTCCCGAGACCGTATACCAGGCCATCAAGAAGTACAAGCCTGACTTTGAGATGGTCTACGATGTAGACCCACTCAAGCAGAGCATAGCCGAGAGCTGGCCCGACCGTCTCGACGATACCTGTGCGCGCGAGGAGTGGGACTGGTGTCCACGCTACGACCTCGACGCCATGACCCGCGATATGCTTGAGAAGCTCGCCATCAAGCTCGGAGTATAACGACTATACATTATATAATATATAAGATGCACAACGCGCTGCCAGCAGCATGTTGTGCATCTTTTTTTGTTTGGGGTATGGGTTTCGGTCTAATATCGGTGCTCCAGGAGTCCGCCGTAGGTATTGACGCGCACCACGATGTCGGCTTCCTGTGCCCTCTCGTCGAGCGGGATGCTCACAAACGCCACCTGGGTGTAGTATTCGGGCACCCCGTTCTGGTTGTGCAGCAGCGTGAAGGTAAACTGCTCGCGGCTGCCCGTGCGTAGGGTGTCACACTTCACGCCCACGGTCTGGCGCCCCATCTCTCCGTTGTCCTTGGCACCCGCCTTGAGCGCCAGTCTCATGTTGATATAGCGCCCGGTAGTGCTGCGCCATGCGCTTTCGAGTCCGAGCGGGTCGGTGCGCAGCGTGTCGGGGCGTGTGGTCTCTACAGGCCGCAACACCGGCACCGCACCGATAGAGCGTGGCTTGACGGTGGTGGCTGCGTCGTGATAGTCGTAGTAGAACAGGGCACGATACAGCGTGTCGGCCTTTGCCGCCCATTTTGCCGTAATCGTGGGCTGCAGCTGCAGCGCCTTGCCCTCGTCGGTCACCACGCGGCTTATCACGCCCTTGTCTGTCGTATATGCGTCGACCATTTCGGCCTGCATATACGAGTAGTGTCCGTCGCCCGAGTCGTAGCTGCTGCTCTCGCAAGCCGCCATCACCACTGCCATCATGCCCAGTAGCCAGTATCTCATATCACAGCCCCATTTGGTTGATAGCTGGGTTGGCATACATCTTGAGCATCTGTTCGCGCAGATAGGCATCGTCCTTGCCCTCCATCTCTATCTTGTCCAGTTGGTCCTTGAGGTAAGCCTCAAACTGTGCCTTGTCTTCAGCCGTGTAGTGGTCGGCGTGGGCAGAGTCGCCGTGCAGCAGGTCGAGCGCCACGTAGTTGTTGGGATAGAGGCGGTAGCCTGCAAATATCTGCCGGTCTATGTGGTCGGCGATGAGGCGGAATAGATCGGTCTTGGGCGTGTCTGCCGGGATGGTGTCGAGGTAGCTGTCTATGCAGTCGGCACACTGGTAGTGTATGTATCCCTTGTAGCCCATGATGCCGGTCTGCATGCTTGTCACGTCGTCCATCGGGCCTTTCTGCCAACTGGGGTTGTCGCGGCGCGCCTGCAGTTCGGCAGCCTTGAGATAGTCGCAAGGGTCGTACTCATAGCTTATGGCGAGGGGCACGAGGTGCAGCTGCTTCAGTCGGTCTATGATAGAGCCTTCGCCGCCCATCACCATCATCTTGAGTATGGCTTCCTGAGTGCGGTCGTTGCTGTCCTTGGCGCGGCCTTCGCGCTGGGCTATCCATACGTTGTCGTTCTTCTCGGCGATGACGAAGTGCATGTACTCGCTCAGCCGCTTGCTCGCCATCAGCATCTCGCGCATGGAGAGGGCACGCTCTACGATAAACGACTTGTTGACGCGCACCAGGTCCTTGACCCAGGGCAGCTTGAGCAGATTGTCGCCGATGGCGATTTCACATGTCGTGTTGAAGCCTGCGTCTATCAGCAGCTTGTCGAGCAGTGCCGAATCGAGCACTATGTCGCGGTGGTTGCTGATGAAGGTGTAGCGGCTGTCGGTGTCGAGCGATGCGATGTCGATGTCGCATCCCTTGCTGAGCCGCGCCAGAAGCTGTACGAGAAAACCGTAGCAGAAGGTCTTCTGGAAATCGAGGTTGTCCTTGCAGGCGTGCATCTTTTCAGCCAGCGCCTCTTTGGGCACGTCAGGGTAGAGATAGGCCAGCACGCTGCTGAACTGCTCGTTCTGGAGCAGGCGGTCAAAGACGTCCGGTAACTCGTCGGGTTCAAACGGACGGATGGGGTCAAATTGTTCAGGAATTTTCATAAGCGGAAGTTCTGTAGGTTAGAACTGGTTCTCCACAATCTCGCTCAGTACCTGGGTGATGTCGAGGCCGGCGGCGCGCACCTGCTGTGGGATGAAGCTGGTGGCGGTCATGCCGGGTGTGGTGTTGATTTCGAGCATGTTGATGCAGTCGTTGCCCTCGGCATCCTTGGTGATGATATAGTCGATGCGGATGATGCCGTTGCAGTGCAGGATGTCATAGATGCGGCTGGTCTCCTCGGCCACGGCTTTGGCGGTGGCGTCGGCTATGCGGGCAGGCGTAATCTCCTGCACCTGACCGTTGTACTTGGCGGCGTAGTCGAAGAACTCGTTGCTCGTCACCACCTCGGTAGCGGGGAATACCACCGATTTCTCCTTGGTCTTGTAGCAGCCTATGCTTATCTCTGTGCCCTGCATATAGCGCTCTATCATCACCTCGTTGCTCTCCATGAATGCCACGCGCAGTGCGGCAGCCAGCTGGTCGGGCTCTTTCACCTTCGACACGCCGAAGCTCGAACCGTCGGCAGCGGGCTTGACAAAGCAGGGCATACCCAGACGGCGTGCCACCTCGTTCTCGTCGATCTCCTCGCCACGGCGCACCAGGATGCTGTCGGCCACGTTGACGCCGAAGCCTCTCAGATAGTTGTTGAGCACATACTTGTCGAAGGTCATTGCCTCGACCAGCACGCCGCTGGTGGAGTAGGGCACATGGAGCAGGTCAAAGTAGCCCTGCATCAGTCCGTTCTCGCCGGGGGTGCCGTGGATGGTGATGTAGGCGTAGTCAAATTCGACGACCTTGCCGTCGCATACGAAGGTGAAGTCGTTCTTGTCTATCTGTGCAGTGGTGTCATTGGCGAGCTGCACGTGCCAGTCCTGTCCTTTGACATCCACGATATATACATTGTAACGTTCTTTGTCGAAAAACGAATAGATGCCCTGTGCCGAGCGCATTGAGACATCGTGCTCTGATGAGTCGCCGCCGCAAACGATGGCGATGTTTCTTTTCAGTTCTTTCATCTTTATCCTTGTTTAGTTTTCTGCAAAAGTATTTTTGGTTGTTCCTGCGATAAACGTACGCCACTTCTCGATGAGCTGGCGCATGTCTTCAGGCCATTCAGACGTGAAGTCCATCTGCTTGCCCGTGGTGGGATGCACAAAGCCCAGTGTGCGGGCGTGGAGTGCCTGCCGCGGACAGAGTGAGAAGCAGTTCTGCACAAAGGCGCGGTAGGAGGCGCTGCGCTCGCCGCGCAGGATTTCCATGCCACCGTAGCGCTCGTCGGCAAAGAGGGGATGGCCTATCGACCGCATGTGGGCGCGTATCTGGTGGGTGCGACCGGTCTCGAGAATGCACTCGATGAGGGTGACGTAGCCAAACCGCTCGATGACGCGGTAGTGGGTCACGGCGGGCTTGCCAATGCCCGAGTCTGGCGCAAATACAGCCATGCGCAGACGGTCTTTAGGGTCGCGCCCGATGTTGCCTTCGATGCGTCCTTCGTCGTCCTTGACGTTTCCCCACACCAGGGCATTGTAGCTGCGATGTGTAGTCTTGTTGAAGAACTGCAGTCCCAGCTTGGTCTTGGCGTCGGGAGTCTTGGCTACCACCAGCAGACCGCTCGTATCCTTGTCTATGCGATGCACCAGACCCACCTCGGGGTCGTTGGGGTCGTAGCCCTCGACATCGCGCAGATGCCAGGCGAGGGCGTTGACCAGCGTACCCGTGAAGTTGCCCACGCCGGGGTGAACCACGAGACCGGCGGGTTTGTTGACCACCATCAGCTGGCTGTCTTCATAGACCACATCGAGTGGTATGTCCTCGGCCTCGATAGAGGTGTCGTGGCGCGGACGGTCGAGCATGAGCGTGACCACATCGCCCGGGCGCACGCGATAGTTGCGCTTCACGGGGCGGTCGTTGACATGCACAAAACCGGCATCGGCGGCACGCTGTATGCGGTTGCGGCTCGAGTGCTGCAGCTTTTCGAGCATATACTTGTCTATGCGCAGCGGCTCCTGGCCGCTGTCCACGACAAATCTGAAGTGCTCGTAGAGCTGGGGTTCGCCTTCGAGTTCGTCTATATCTTGCAGGTTGATGTCTTCGTCTGTCATTATGCTTTATATATATAATAAGGTGTAGCCCCCGAGCCTATTCGGCTGCCGTCGGCGGAGCTTTGACCTCTTCAAATTCGTCCACCTCGCCCGCCGACTCGTTCTCGTCAAACGGGTCGATAAAGTTGATGGAGTCGGCTTCGTCTACCATGCCGCTGCCAGCTTGTACCACTATCGGGTCGTCGACAGCCACGCGGTCGCCCGCCGACACATGGCGTCCGTGTACGGTGATGCCATAGACCCAGTCCTTCTCGCCGGGCACGCGTTGGGGTGTGCCGAGCCTGAAGCCCATGGCAGAGAGTCGCGCCATAGCTTCGCGCAGCGAACTGTTGTCTATCACGTCGGGAATGGTGAGGGTTGGGGTATGCAGCGAGTTGATGGTGACATAGATTACGTGTCCCGACTTTACCTTGTCGCCCGCTGCAGGCGACTGGCTCAGGATGCAGTCGGGAGGGAGAGTCTTGACATAGCCGGTATCGTTGACCACCATCACCAGATTGAGGTCGGCCATGATACGGTCGGCGTCGGCAAAACGCTTATCCTTCAGGTTGGGCACGGTTATGGCTTCGCCATGATGGGTATAGGCGTCGAGGGCGAACTTCACCCCTATCACCAATGCCAGCACCACCAGTGCCATAGCGCAAAGGTTGCCCCACAGATAACGGCTTTTCAATTTGCCAATAATATCGGATGAATTCATCTGTCGTAATTTTCTGCACAAAGTTAGTGCAAACCGAAGATATTACAAAATAAATCTCCTTTATTTTTACTATTGAGGTGCCGCCTAACTTCACGGCTTCGCCGTAAAGTGTGCAAACCGAAGATATTACAAAATAAATCTCCTTTATTTTTAATATTGGTGAGTTCGAGAAGGCCGCCATGGCGTTTAGCATCATCCGAAGACGCCGATAGTAATGCCAAAAGCCACTTCGCTGGCTCGTATCGTATGGCGCGGATGCGCGTTTCGGAAGGCACGGACACGCGTTTCGGAAGGCACGTACACACGTTTCGGACGATACGAGCCGGCGGAGTTGGTCAGGAAATTTGTAGAGGTGGTCTCCAGCGTCGCAGAGATGGTCATAATTTTTGTGGAGGTCATCAGAAATTTTGTGGAGATGGTCATAATTTTCGTAGAGGTCATCAGAAAAATTGTGGCGATGGTCATGGGGTGCACAGAGTTGGTTGGTAGGGTTGTGGGGGCACCCGTGGGGTGTGATGGGTTGGTTGTTCGGGGTGTGTGGTTGTCCGTGGGGTGTGACGGGTTGGTCGGTTGGGGCGTGTAGGTGTCCGTGGGGTGTGATGGGTTGGTTGGTCGGGGCGTGTGGGTGTCCGTGGGGTGTGATGGGTTGGTCTGTCGGGTTGTGGGGGTGCTCGTGGGGTGCGGTGAGAGGATGGTGCGCACCCTTGGCAACTCTGTAGGAGTTGCGATTTCATAGCCCAGGGTTGAGGTGCGCAGCGCCTCTACTCTGGGTACAATGATAAAAGATAAAGCTACTCTGAAGGAGTTGCGATTAGCCGTAGGCGTTACCCGCAGCGAGGTTTTCCCGGTTTATATTTTATGATAATTTTGCCATGAGGGAACGTTCTCGGGTTAGGAACATTGGATAATTTTCCCCTGGGGGTAACGCCTACGGCTAAACGCAACACTTACAGCGTTGCATGGATGGTGGGGTGGATACCCAGGGTAGCGTGCTTCGCCCGCAACCCTGGGCTGGGGAATCGCAACTCCTACAGAGTTGCCGCAGCTTGTGTAAGCCCCTCCCCGAACCATCCCCAAGGGGCGGGAGTTCCACATCAAGCCCCATTCCAACCCTCCTAAAGTCCCTTCAAGGGGATGGAGCTACAACGGAAGCCCCTATCCCAGCCTTCTTCAAGTGGAAGGAGCTCCAACTGCTGGCCTATCCCAGCCTTCTTCAAGGGGATGGAGCTACAACGGAAGCCCCATCCCAGCCTTCCCAAGGGGAAGGAGCACCAACTGCTGGCCTATCCCAGCCTTCTTCAAGGTGAAGGAGTACCAACAGAAGCCCCTCCCGACCTTTCACATGGGGAAGGAGCGCCATCCAAGTGCCTTAAACACAGCGGGATAGGACTCCCGCCCCTTGGGGAGGGTTGGGGAGGGGCTTCAGTTGGGGGCGATTCAGGGGCTATTGCCCCTGGCTATGACTCTGGAAGACTACTTGCCCATGACAAACTCGAGGGTGCCACCTGCCATGATGTCGGCGTAGGTGATGTAGTTCTTCTTATACTTCTTGCCGTTGAGCTTGACCGCCTTGATGTAGCAGTCGTCGGCGCCGCGGCGGTTGGTCTTTACGGTGAAGGTCTTGCCGTTGGCGAGGGTGATGTCTGCGCGGCGCAGCTGGGGCGAGCCGAAGCTGTATACGCCCGACGCGGGGTCTACGGGGTAGAAACCCATGCTCGACCAGATGTACCATGACGACATCTGTCCGCAGTCCTCGTTGCCCGAGTAGCCGTCGATGCGGTTGAAGTACTGCTCGGTCATTACCTTGTTGGTGTAATACTGTGCCTTGCGGTCTGCGCCGACCCAGTTGTAAAGGTATGCGCAGTGGTGGCTGGGCTCGTTGCCGTGGGCGTACTGCCCTATAAATCCGCTGGCATTGCCGCCGCCGTCGAGGTCCACTCGGGTGGTGTCGGCGAAGAGGTGGTCGAGCTCCTTCTCAAACTTCTTGTTGCCACCCATGAGTGCTATCATGTCGGGCACATCGTGGGGCACGAAGAAGTTGTACTGCCAGGCGTTGCCTTCGGCATAGGGGTGCATGCCCTTGGGTCGGTAGGTGTATGGATTGAATGGCTCCATCCACTTGCCGTTCTCGTCTTTGGCGCGGAAGAAACCAGTCTTCTCGTCGTAGAGGTTGCGGTAGAGGTGGGCACGGCGGTTGAAGTATTCATAGTCGTCCATCTTGCCCAGGTGCTTGGCGAGTCGCGCCACGCAGGCATCGTCGAAGGCGTTCTCGAGCGTGATGGAGACTGACTCTATCTGTCGTGTCTCGGGCAGATAGCCATACTGCTCGAGCAACTTCCATGGCGACTGGCGGTGCTCGCGCATCGAGGTGCCGCGCACAGCCTCGTAGACGCGCTCGGCGTCGACTCCGGGCAGGCCCTTGAGGGCTGCGTCGACCATCACGGGTATGGCGTGGTTGCCTATCATGCAGTAGTTTTCAGACCCCCACAGCTGCCAGATGGGCAGATAGCCATAGACGTCGTACTGGCGCAGCATGCTCTTGACCATATCGCCCACTCGCTCGGGCTTGAGCAGTGCATAAAGCGGGTTGCAGGCACGGAAGGTGTCCCAGAGGGAGAAGGTGCTGTAGTGGGTCTCGCCCTCGGGCAAACGCGCGTCGGTGAAGTCGGAGCGGGTGTAGGCGCCATTGACATCGGAGACGGTGTTGGGCTGGATATAGGCGTGGTAGAGGCCGGTGTAGAAGATGGCCTTCTGGTCGTCGGTGCCGTCGATGCGTATGTTGGCGAGCTCCTTCTCCCAGGCTGCCACTGCCTGCTGCTGGACAGCCTCGAAACTCCATCCGGGGTTCTCGGCCTCCATGTTTTCGCGGGCATTGTCTACGCTCACGGGCGAGAGTGCCACCTTGACGATGAGGGGTTCGTTCGACGCGCCGAAGTCGAGGAAGCAGCGGGTGTCGCGGCCGTTGGCCACGTCGCCGTCTACATAGACCTCCTTGCCCTGGCGGAATGTCTTTGCCACTACGGGGCGTGAGAACTGGGCGTAGAAATAGACCTTGCGCGCCTTCTGCCATCCACTGAGCATGCGGTAGCCCACCAGCGTGGTGGCGTTGACGAGGCGCAGCTGCGAATTGAAGATGATGGTCTTGCGGTCGCCGCCACGGTTCTGCCCGGCGTGACTCATGTCGAACGCCAGCGTCTGGGGCTTGCCTGCGGGATAGGTGATGCGGGTCATGCCCGTGCGGGTGGTGGCGGTGAGCTCGGTGTTGATGCCAGAACCGTCGAAGCGAACCGCATAATATCCCACGGAGGCCTTCTCGTTGTCGTGGCTGAAGGTGGCGGGGTAGAGGTCTTCGCCCTGCAGACGGGTGATGGGCTCTACCGATGGCTGCATCATCACGTCGAGCAGGTCTACACAGCCGGTGCCGCTCAGATGGGTGTGGGCGAAGCCGTAGATGGTGTTCAGGCTGTAGTCGTAGCCCGACGCGCCGTCGCCATTGGGGCATACAAACTCTTCGGGGCTCAGCTGGACCATGCCAAAGGGAGTGGTGGCGCCGGGGAAGTTGCCGCCCTTGAGGCTGTGGGCATCTACCTGGCCGGTGCCGATAAACGGGTTGACATAACGCGTCACGCCCTCGTCGGTCTGTGCCCATGAGGGCATGGCGGCCATGAGTGCCAACGCTAACATGCAGTGCTTGATGATTTTCATAATGGTAACTGTCTATATATATAATATGGTGCAAATATAAAAAAAAGTAAGGACAACGGCGAAGACGGTGGCTGAAAAACTGCGGACGCGGACAAATATTGCAGCCAACAGCCTAAAAACCACAGCCCCACCCTCGGCACGCTACGCGCCGAGGGGCGTGGGCGCAGGGCTGTGGCGCGGGCGGCATGACGGCTGCTGCGGGGCGGCAACCGTGGCTGACGACGAAGCGAGGACAGACGGGACGAAGGGCAAGGGACGGCCGGTGGAGCAGGGCTGCCGCTCAAACGGCGAGGGGCAAAGTCTGATGACCGTGGGGGATAAAAAAAACACGTTTGCAGATGGCTCGTGGCATCTGCAAACGTGATGATAATCGTATCTGTGGTGGGCTTGGGTACGCCCGAGCGAGCATCGGCGAGGCTCAAGATGGGGGTGAGCGGTCGGGACGCGGTCTATCCCCGGATGACGCGGCGATAGACATCGAGCACCTGGGCGCCCACGTTGTTGCCCTCAAACCGGGCTACATATTCCATGCTGCGGGCTATGCGCTCGTCGCGCCCA
Source organism: Prevotella sp. P4-67 (assembly GCF_002251325.1). NCBI lineage: Bacteria > Pseudomonadati > Bacteroidota > Bacteroidia > Bacteroidales > Prevotellaceae > Prevotella > Prevotella sp. P4-67. The sequence goes on along the minus strand of NZ_NPJL01000011.1, from coordinate 13,194 downwards.
GGAGCTCCCACGAGCACCTGGCTGATGGCATGGGCCATGGCTCGGTCGTCATCGGGGTCTACGTAGAGGCAGTCGGGTCCTCCCGCCTCTTCCAGACAACTGCCCGTGCAGCCCACTACAGGCAGCCCGCTCTGGATGGCTTCGATGATGGGCACGCCGAAACCCTCGTAGCGCGAGGGGTAGACACACGCCTCTGCCATCTGGTAGAGCGAGGGCAGATCGGCATTGGGCACACCGCTGAGCCAGCGCACCCGGTCGCCCAGTCCGTGGGCGGCGATGTAGTCCTTGACCTCCTGCGCATAGTCGGTCTGCCGGCCCACGATGACCAGCGCCACATCGTCTATGTGCTGCAGCGCCTTCACCGCCAGCAGTATGTTCTTGCGTCGCTCCACGGTGCCCACGTTGATGATGTAACGGCTGGGCAGCACGTAGCGGGCGTGCACATCCTGGAGCTTGGCATCGCTCTCGCGCAACTTGAAGTGGGTGCTGCAGCTCTGGTAGATAACCTCGATGCGGTCGGGGTCTACGTGTCCGTAGTGCATGATGTCGCGCTTGGTGCACTCGCTGATGGCTATGATGCGGTCTGCCTGGGCTATGGTGCGGTGGAACTTCCATGTGTATATCTTCACATCGGCCCGGTTGTAGTACTCGGGATGTCGCATGAAGATGAGGTCGTGGATGGTGACCACCGTGCGGATGCCGCTGCGGTGGATGCCCAGTGGCAGCTCGCCCGAGAGTCCATGATAGAGGTCTACGGCGTCGCGGCGCAGGTCGCCCACGATGCCCCACGAGCGCCAGAGCCACTTGGGCATGTGGCCGCGGGGGTAGACAAAGTCCATATTGGCGGTGGTGCGTACCTGGGTGCGCAGGTCGTCGCGTCCGGCGTCGGGTGCGTAGAGCAGCAGACGGGTGTCGGCATCGATGATGCCCGCGAGGTCGTTGGCCAGATTGCGTCCGTAGCTGCCCAGCCCCGTGCCGTTGCGCACGATGCGTTTGGCGTCAAGTCCTATTTTCATGTTGTCGGTGTTAAAGCAGTGGAGGCAACTCGTAGAGACGTATGCCGTTGCTGCCCTTGATGAGGATATAATGGTCGCGTATGTCGTTGTCGGCGAGGGCTTGCTTGACCTCCTCCACATCGGCAAACTTGCGATACGCGGTGTCGGTATGGGCAAACTCTTCGCCCACGAGCCACACATCCTTGAGTCCGAGAGAGGCTATGTGGTCTACTATGCGTTGGTGCTCCTCGTGGGAGGCGGCTCCCAGTTCGCGCATGTCGCCGAGGATGGCCATCTTGTGGTCTACCTGCATGAAGGCGAAATTGTCTACCGCCGCCTTCATGCTGGTGGGGTTGGCGTTGTAGGCATCCACGATGAGCGAGTTGCGCTGGGTCACGGTGAGCTGGGAGCGGTTGTTGCTCGGGATGTAGTGCTCGAGAGCATGGCATATCTGCTCGGGGCTCACGCCGAAGCGGAGTCCGATGGTGATGGCTGCCAGCATGTTGGTGATATTGTATGTGCCTATGAGGTGGGTCTGCACGCGGTAGGTGGCGCCGTGGGTCCACTCGAAGCAGAGGAACGGGGCGCTGCTAACCACCCTTCCCATTACGTCGGCATGGCTTGCGGCGTCGGCAGAGTAGGTCATGGTGTCGTCGAGATGGCGCTCGGCGGCCATGGCGGTGAGGTAGGGGTTGGCGGCGTCGATGAAGGTCTGGCAGTGGTGGGCAGCGAGGAAGTCGTAGAGTTCGCCCTTGGTGGCCATCACGCCCTCGAACGAGCCGAAGCCCTGCAGGTGGGCTCGGCCCACATTGGTAATCATGCCGCAGGTGGGCTCGACATACTCGACCAGTGCGCGGATGTCTCCGGGATGGGATGCGCCCATCTCCACTACGGCTATCTCGTGGGTGTCGTTGAGTCGCAGCAGCGTCTTGGGCACTCCCACATCGTTGTTGAAGTTGCCTTCGGTGTGCATCACGCAGTAGCGCTCGGCGAGCACAGCCGATACGAGCTCCTTGGTAGTGGTCTTGCCGTTGGTGCCTGTGATGCCTATCACGGGGATGTCGAACTGGCGGCGGTGCTCGCGTGCCAGCTCCTTGAAGGTGGTCAGACAGTCGTCGACCAGGATGTGTCGGCCGTCGTCCTTATAGTATTCCTTGTTGTCTATCACCACATAGGCACAGCCCTTGTCGAGAGCGGCGTCGGCGAAAAGGTTGCCGTCGAACGAGGCGCCCCTGAGCGCGATGAAGATGCTTCCCTCCGGACAGTTGCGGCTGTCGGTGGTTACGGTGGGGTGTTGTTGGTACAATTGGTATAATTGTCTGCTATCCATAGCTTATGTCATTTACATCGCAAAAGTACAAAAAATATTTTACCTTGAACCACAACGGACCGAAAAATGTGCGCACGGTGCAGACGATAGTCTCTATTGGCGTGGAGATGATGCCCGCCGGCGCGGATGTAGGCTGTGGATGGGTATATATAAATAAGGTGGGGCTGCGGTGCATAAGGCGTTCTCTCGCCGTGCCGCCTGCAGGGGCGAAGATGCCGCAAAAAGTCTTGATTCTTTTCAGGGCTCCGCCCTATGCGGCGGTGCGTGGGGGTGGATGTTGCCGAGAGTACACTCTCTGATATCTGCCGCCACCAAGCGTCGCGCCAGGCTGCTATGGATGACGCCTTCGGCTAATCGCAACACTTACAGGGTAGCCGTATTCGTGGTGTGTGTACCCTGGGTAGAGGCGTTGCGCACCTTAACCCTAAGTTGCAACTTGATGAGTTGCAGAAGGATACCTACTACATCGAAGCAAGAAATGGGGAGATTATCTCTCGCAACTTCATACAGACTATCACAATGAGGTAGGCCGCAAGTATGGTCTTGCACGCGGCATCCCTTACAATGAATTGTCCGAGGAGGAGAAACGAGGACGAAGGCATAAGAAACAAGGTGGTTCTCGAAGCCGAGCGACAGGCGAAAGCTGCTCTTGACAAGGTAGAGAAATACGCTGTTCTTGCCACTGTTGACAAGCAAGAGCTCACCTTCCCTCTTCTCAATATCAAGACACCTGTTCAAGAGGCAATGGATGCCGTTAAGAAAGAACTTGCCATTCCTATTCCTGCACTTATCGGACAAAAGACTTGGCGAGAGGAACGGACAACAAACATCAATGATGCTATTAAGACTCTTGTCGTTGCCATCAACGCTGAACGTGACAAGCAGAATAATGGTATACGAGCATCTGTCAACAAAACTTACACTTACTATATGCAGCAACTCAACAAACTGATTATTGAGAATAAGGCATTGCAGAATGAGAATGAAGTGCTAAAGGCTGAAAATGCAAAAGTGAAGCAACACATATCGCAGCTTGACGAAAATGCTGTCAGACGAGTAACGGCTCAAAAGGATGTTGTTATTGAAAGGCTTAATACCCAATTAGTCTCAAAAAACGAGGACATTACAAAACTCAAGACTGATTACAATACTCTATGGGAGAAATACAAAATCTTGGTTCTTCATTGGAACGACTTGACAAAACAGCTTGAACTAATTGAAGCTGTTAAACGTGTGGAAGACCGCAAGGAGCAAGAAGCGGAGGCAAAACGTGAGGAACAGGCAAGGCAAGACAGATACCAAGGTGTACTTGACCGTATTATTAGTGAAGGTCATGAACAGCTTCAAGCCTTTTCGCAATCAAGCAGAATAGATTTCTATGAGAAAGAAACCAAAGCAATCTATTATGGTATTATGGCTACTGCCACAAAAACCAACATTGCGCTTCGCTCTCCACAAGGAGCAAAATTTGCAGTTGAAAGATTTCTCGCGAGCATGGATTGGAATGGTTGTGGCAACTATCGGAGAGAATGTGTCGCACACTGGACAAAACTCTTTGCTACCGATGAGGTTGTTTATACCGAACCCCTCATTCAGAACTTCCTTTCGTTCATTAACTACATGTCTTGCAGCGCAGATACATACGTTTCACTCGGTGGCTCCAATGGTTGTGCTGACCAACTCACGAATTGGGACGGAACACAGAAGTTTGGATTAGGAGCACCACCAAAAAAGAAGTCACAAGGTTTATCCAGATAATGACAATGAGAGGCGATTTGTAGCGTTAATTACCACAAATCGCCTCAAATTACAGAAATGTGATGCCAGAATAAAGATTTCCAATGATTTATTCTTTCGTCTGAATAAGATTCTTTATCTTTGTAGTCAATAAATGACAATTCCTATAAAAGAAAGTCTGTTGATATCGATTAAACCTTGATATTGTTACAACAAAGAACAATATTATAGGTATTAGTTTCCTATCTTAACACAACTTAAAATGAAAATACTTATATTTTTAAACTTAGGTAACATTCCGATGACAGAAGAAATGTTGCTTGCTAAAATTTCTAAAATAGCTTTATTTCACGGAGGAGTATTGAGTCAATCGCAAGATAACAGAAGCGTATGGATAGTTCGGACAGAAATTAGTAATGAATTCAAAAATCACTATACAAAATCATTCTGGAAGTATTTTGGAGATGGTATTCATAAATTGTTTGATAATTCGGTGTATGTAAGCATATATGCAGATGATTTGCAAAAATATCCCAAAAATCAAGATGAACGAAATATAAGGTATGTCAATAGATTGCAAAAAAAACGATTCGATTTCTCTGGTGATGATATTAGTACGGATCATAGATTTTGGTAATTGAAAAATACAAACAACAGAAACTTTTGAAGAAGGATATTCTTGAGGTTGTATATTCTGCAAACAATATTAAAATCAATAATATTCTTTTAGCAGGAAGTCCATTACAGAATCTTAAAGATTTCTCCAGTGTCAAAAGTAAAACATAAAAAACATTTTACACATAACTATTTAAAAGTAACGATATTATACCATAGAAAGTTTTACATTTATATGATACGAATGTATGACACGAATGAAGATGTTTTAGTAGTAAGAAAATCAGACTATCAAAACAACTCGATTGGAGATGGATATTTCCTTGTTCCTAAAGACGAATGGCAGATGGAGGATGATGGCATTAGTGTGTTCCATCTCTATCTTACCAAAGTTGTGGATGACCGAATAGATTATTATTTGGTAAATGGAGAGTATGTTGTCATCCTTGAAGAACTTCCTCTGTTGAAAAGAGATGATTATATAGAAATTTAGATACATACGACTATGGAGCATAAAACAATTGACAGATTTAGAGGTTGCCTTTATGGTCAAGCCATAGGCGATGCACTCGGATTGGGGACGGAATTCATGACAGATGAGGATATCGCTTGGAAATATCCTCATGGACTACAACACTACAAGCAGATATACCAAGACAGACATCGGAAACGATGGGAGATCGGCGGCTGGACGGACGATACCGACATGATGCTCTGCATTGCTGATGCGGTCATTGAAGACAAGGGTGTTAATTTTTACGACATCGCCCAGCACTTCAAAGGCTGGGCCAATGGCACTCCTATGGGTATTGGAGAAAATACCTATAAGGTGCTGATGATTGGCGACTATGTGGAGCATCCGTTTGATGTATCCCACAAGGTATGGGAAATGAGCAAGTATCAGTCTGCAGCAAATGGTGGGCTGATGCGTACCTCAGTAGTCGGACTTTTCCCGAAAGAAATAAGGACTTGTGCTGAGAATATCTGTCGGCTCACCCATTACGATCCAAGATGTGTCGGCTCATGTGTAATTGTATCTGAACTTATACACGCATTGGTTTATGGTATACAACCGCCAACATTATTTCAAATAAAAAGTTTGGCACAGTTATATGATGCAGAAATCTGTGAATACGTGTACAAAGCGTGGTGTGAATCAAATATTAATAATTTGGTAGACTATGACCACATGGGCTATACCTTAGTTACATTGTCCGTGGCTCTTTGGGCTTATCGACATGCTACTTCATTTGTTGATGGGCTTCTCGCTGTGGTGAATGCGGGAGGCGATGCTGATACAAACGCAGCCGTGGCGTGTGCCATACTCGGAGCAAAATATGGTTATTCATCTATTCCGACAGAATATATTAAAGGTCTCTTGTATAAAGAGACTTTTGACAAAACAATAGATAGCCTTTTGAACATTTGTATAAAGTAAATTATATGGCACTTGCAATAAACATAAACGACCTGCTTAACAAGCAGAAAATAGAATCCAACCGCATTGAGTTCAAGAAAGGTTGGAATCCAGGAAGTATATATCACAGTATATGTGCTTTCGCCAATGACTTTGACGATCTTGGCGGTGGATATATTATCGTTGGTGTCGATACTGACGACAAGACTGGTATGGCAATTCGCCCAGTAGATGGTGTGCCAATGGAAAAGATAGACAATATCTTGCAGGAGATGGTAGGCTACAACAACAAAATGGCTCCATACTATTTACCTCGCACTTCTGTAGAGGAGGTAGATGGGAAACAGTTGATAGTGATATGGTGTCCTGCTGGTAGTTATCGCCCTTATTCTGTACCTGTAAATGTAACGGCGAAAGGAACCAAAGAATACTTCTACATCCGCAGTGGTACAAGTAGCATTGAGGCAAGGGGTGAAGTTCTCGTTGAATTGCGAGAGTTGGCTAATCGTGTGCCTTTTGATGAACGAGGCAATAGCGACATCCAGTTGGAAGATATTTCTCTGGTGCTTCTTCGTGATTATCTTGTCAAAGTGGGTAGCAAACTGGCTGATGATGTGATAACGACTCCGCTTTCTACCATACTTGACCAAATGGAACTGTACACAGGACCAAAAGAAAACCGTTTGCTTCGCAATGTGGTAGCCATGATGTTCTGCGAGAATCCAAGCAAGTTCTTCCCTTACACTCAGATTGATGTAGTGACATTCCCTAACGGAAAGATGAATGATCCAAACAATTTCACAGAAGTTACATTCAAAGGCAGTGTTCCGCAGATGATAAAACAGACAATGGATTACATCAAGAGCAATGTACTCAAAGAGCATGTGCGTAAGATTTCCGGTAGGCAGGAGGCAGAACGTTTTTGGAACTATCCATACGATGCTATTGAGGAAGCAGTTGTAAACTCTGTATATCACAGAGATTTCTTGCAGCATGAACCAATAGAGATTACCATTGAACCAAGCGGAATCTCTATACTCAATTGTCCTGGACCTGACAGAAGCATCTCCAAGGAGGATATAGAAAAGGGCGATATGCTAAAAAGCCGTCGCTATCGTAACCGTCGTTTGGGTGATTTCTTAAAAGAACTTGACCTTACAGAGGGTCGCTCAACTGGTGTTCCAACAATACAAACAAAGTTAGCAGAGAATGGTTCACCACGTGCCATCTTTGAAACTACAGATGACCGCTTGACGTTCTTGGTTACTATTCCTGTTCATGAAGGATGTCGTGAAAGTTCAGAAACGAATAGCAACAGTTCGGAAACAGACATACTTGGTTCGGAAAGAGGTTCGGAAACAAAAACGAAAAGTTCGGAAAGAAGTTCGGAAACAAAGGACTTGATTATAGATATTATAAAACAAGACCCACATATAACAGCCGCTGAAATCGCAATGCAATTGAATATGTCTTCACGAGGAGTTGAGAAGCAAATACGTAAACTTCGTGAATTAGGCAAGATTAAACGAACAGGTGGTAGATATGGAGGCTATTGGGAAATCGTAATATTAGACAAAGAATAAAACGGATATGTTATTAGGAAACAAGATAAGGTCTCTTAGAGACGAACAAGGAATATTGCAGCGTCAAGTGGCTGCATACTTAGAAATAGACACACCCATGTTCAGCAAGATTGAACGCGGGGACAGACGAGCAAAAAGATGCCAAGTAATTCAAATGGCAACATACTTCAAAGTGGACGAAAAGGAAATGCTCACCCTTTGGCTTGCCGACAAAGTATTGGATGCTTTGGAGGGTGAAGACGAATTGAAACTTACAGCCATTGAAACAGCAAAAGACGAGTTAATGGATGTTAATCGCTAACTTGCAGCAAACAATTCATCTTCTGATATAAACAACGCAAGATTGATTTCTTGCATACAATGGGAACTTTATGGTATCATTTATGCTTGATGCCGTAAAGTTTCTTTTGATTTACAGATACTTACAAAGTATATACTGGTTCAAGGGTGAGAATAAATACTTTATAGGCTGTTAGTTGCATAAAACAGATTTTTTAGTCTAATTATGCCACTGTAATAACCGAAAACATCAGCCAATATGTCAAATCTATAGTGCATGATACAAGAAACCCTGGGCTGGGGAATCGCAACACTTACAGGGTAGCCATGATATGTACCCCCCCCCAACCAGCACTTACAGCGTAGCTAAGATATGTACCATGTAACTTCTGCTTTGTCTTGATGTTTTTTGAGCTCCGCTCGCTGGCATTGGAAACACGGGCTGTCGGCGCTACAGATGAACCTCTATTTCCTGTTGCTTAGAGTGATGGCTAATGATATGAAGGCAAAGGTAATGCCCACAATGCATACGCCTAACCAGTTGGCTCGGTTCCATAAATATCCGGCACAGAATGTACCGAGTGAACCACCTATAAAATATGTGGTCATGAAGATGGTGTTGGCACGGTTGGAAGCATGCGGAATCTCTTGCAGGCATTCGCTTTGATTACTGAGTTGCTGACATTGCAATCCTATGTCGACCAGGATGATGGCTGCGATGAGCCCTGCGTAGGTGTCGCCGAAGAGCAAGGCTATTCCCCAGGCCATAATCTGCATGCCTGCTCCGAACAGACTGAATTTACGAATGCCGAACTTAGGGACCTGTTTGCCTATGCCACTTGCCGCCACGGCACCCATGATGCCGCAGAGTCCGAGCATCCCTACCATGTCGCTTCCTGCCCTGAAAGGTGGTTGGGCAAGATGAAAGGCGAGGCACGACCATATGGCCATCATGCTGCCGAAACCAAAGGCGGCACGGATGGAGTAGATGCGTACCGAGGGGTGGAGAACGATAATCTCTGCCATGGTGCTCATTAGTCCTCTATAAGTACCTTCATAGTTGCGTTTCATCTCTGGCATCATCAATAGCATCACGCCCATGCAGATGAGCATCACGAAGGCGGCGATAATAAACATCTCGCGCCATCCCAGCCATTCGCCGATGTAGCCGCTAATCACCCGTGAGGTAAGGATGCCCGTCAGTAATCCGGATAGTACAAAGCCCATATTCCTGCTCTTGTTCTTGGGTGCAGAAAACTGTCCTGCTATCGGGATGAAGAACTGTGGAATCACGGAACAGGCTCCTATCAGCAACGAAGCCCCCCAGAGCATCCACACGTTTTGTGCCACTGCCATCACGATGGCCATCACGGCAGCGATGCTCATATTGACAAGGATGAGTCTCTTGCGTGAAAACATGTCGCCCAGGGGAATGAGGAAGAATAGGCCAAGCGCATAGCCTATCTGCGTAATCACGGTGATGAGGTTGGCGCTCTGCTCGGTAATGCCTATGTCGTGACGGATTAGTTCGAGCAGCGGTTGGTTGTAGTAGCAGTTGGCTACTGTGAGTCCTGCGATGATGGCCATCATCAGGAGAATATTGCGGGGAATACCTTGATTTTCTTTTAGCTGTATCATTTGCGTCTGTTTCTTGTTCCTTTGGGACAGCAAAAATACTACAAAGTTCTTTAATTACATTGTTCTTAGCGATTTTTTATCGCTGCCACGCTAAAGTGGCGGGATAATGCTCATAGGGCGGCTGGTATACAGAATGGAGTGTGGTGAACCTTTGTCCATGAGTCAGTTCTCTTTTGGCATCTTCCCTCTGTTTGTGTTTCGGCATAGTCTGCCATGTCTTCAATCTATACCGAGACAATCTGCTCAAAAGCGACACGGATATGAGCTGGAGTCTGATGACCGATTTTGGGGGGCAACAAAAGAAACAGGGTTGCGGGAATGGAACCTGCAACCCTGAAGTGAGTGGTTGCCGCACTGATGATGCGGCGGGTGATAAGTGCGCTATATACCTTATTATATATATAGCATTATCTCTTGGACAGAACTTCTTGCTCGTACTTCTGTACCTCGGCGATGTACTGCTCGGCTACAGGCACATTGTTCTTGAGGTTGAAGTAGTCGAATACGGCGCCGAATGGGAGGGTCTTCATCTCCTCGAGGAGGGCGAGGCGCTCGAAGCCCTTGCCGTCGTCCTCGTACTTGCGCAGTGTGGCAAGCGGCTCAAGGAATGCCTGGAGCAGAGACTTCTGGGCTGCACGTACGCCGATGACGTAGGCTCCGATGCGGTTGATGGATGCGTCGAAGTAGTCGAGGCCGATGTGGGCACGGTCGAGGGCGTTGGCACGCACAAGCTCGGTGAAGAGGTTGCGGGTGTTGTCGTCGAAGAGTGTCACGTGGTCGGAATCCCAGTGCATGGGGCGGCTCACGTGGAGCATCAGCTCGGGCACGAAGAGGAGGAGGCTGGAAACCATGTCGCTCACATTCTCGGTGGGCTCGTAGTGGCCGGTGTCGAGGGTGTAGATGGCGTTGTTCTTGGAGCAATAGCCTGCGAAGAAGTCGTGAGAACCTACGGTGTAGGCTTCGAGACCGATGCCGAAGAGCTTGGCTTCGAGACAGGACTTCATGTGGGGCAGGTCTTCGGCGAGGATTTCGTCGAGGCTCTCTTTGAGAATCTGGCGGTAGCGATAGCGCTCTACGGTGAGATCCTTGCTTCCGTCGTGAACCCAGATGTTCATGATACAGGGGTCGCCCTGTGCCTTACCCATGGCATCGGCGATGCGGCGGCAGCGCTTGGTGTGCTCAATCCAGAAGTCGCGGATGGCCTTGTCGGGATTGGCCAGCGAGAGGTCGCCACTCTTGGGGTGGGAGAAACTGGTGGAGTTGAAGTCGAGCTTCAGGTTGTGCTCCTTTGCCCAGTCAATCCATCCCTGGAAGTGGGAAACTTCTACCTGGTCGCGGTCTACAAACTTGCCGCCGAACTCTCCGTAAATCTCGTGGAGGTTGAGGCGATGGTTGCCTGCGAGCAGGGTCTGTACTTTCTCTATATCCTGACGCAGCTCGTCGATGTTGCGTGCCTTGCCGGGGTAATTGCCTGTGGCCTGGATGCCACCGGTAAGAGCCGAGTTGCTCTCAAAGCCTGTCACATCGTCGGCTTGCCAGCAGTGAAGTGATATAGGGGTCTTCTCGAGTTCGGCGATGGCTTTGTCGGTGTCTATGCCAAATTCAGCGTAACGCGCCTTGGCGATGGCATAGTTCTGTTCAATGGTTTCTACTTTCATGATTTTGTTATTTTTTTGGTTCATATTTCTTAATCTCTACCGAGTTGGCGATGATATGGCGCATCTGCCAGATGTCATCTACCTCTCCGGCTGCTTTGGCCTGGAGCATCACGTTGCCCAAGGCTGTGCCCTCCTGTGGGCCAGCCAGTACGGTGATGCCGCAAGCGTCGGCGGTAAGCTGGTTGAGGAAGTCGTTCTTGGAGCCGCCTCCGATGATGTGGAGCACCTTGATGTCGGTCTCGCTGAACTCGCGCAGGTAGCCCAGCACCTCGCTGTAGCGTCGGGCGAGCGAGTCGAAGATGCAGCGGATAATCTGTCCGTGGGTTTCGGGCACGGGCATGCCGTGGTCGCGGCAATACTGCTGTATGGTGGCTACCATGGAGTCGGGATTGGTGAAGCAGGGGTCGTCGGGGAAGATGAAACTCTCGTTGTCCTCTATCTCCCAGGCTTCCTTCTGCAGCTCGAGGTGTCCCAGATGGCGCAGCTCTGACCATTCCTGTCGGCATCGCTCATAGAGCCACATGCCGCAGATGTTCTTGAGGAAACGTGTGGTTCCGCCTACGCCGCCCTCGTTGGTGAAGTTGAGCTCGTAGCTGCGGTCGTTGATGATGGCTCTCTTGGACTCGATACCCATGAGGCTCCATGTGCCGCTGCTGAGGTAGGCAAACTCTTCGTCCTTGGCGGGCACAGCGGCTACGGCGCTGGCAGTGTCGTGTCCGGCTACGGCTATCACGGGCACGGCGCCGAGTCCGGTCTGCTTCTGCACGGCCTCGTTGATGGTGCCGATGATGGTGCCGGGGTGGGTGAGTGTGCCAAACTGCTCGCGGTTCAATCCTATGCTCTCAAGCAGTTGCTCGTCAAGGTCGCCCGTGGTGGGGTTGAGCATCTCTGAGGTCGAGGCTACGGTGTATTCGCAGATGGCGTTTCCGGTGAGCATGTAGCTCAGCGCGTCGGGCATGAAGAGTATCTTCTTGGCATTGCGCAGTGCCACGTTGCCCATCTCGCCCATGGTGTAGAGCTGGAAGAGGGAGTTGAAGTTCATGAACTGGATGCCGGTGCGCTGATATATCTCGGCGCGGCTAATCTTCTCTTCGAAGTAGCGCTCCATCATGCCCATGGTGTGTGGGTCGCGGTAGGCGAGTGGGTTGCGCAGAGGCTGGCCGTCGTCGCCAATGCATACGAAGTCGCATCCCCAGGTGTCGATACCTATGCTCGTAATCTCAATGCCACGCTCGGCGACGGTCTTGAGTCCCTTGATGATTTCATTATATAGGGCAAAGAGGTCCCAATAGAAAAAGCCATTGACATTGATTAGAGGATTGCCAAAACGGGTAATCTCCTCCAAAGCAACCTTGCCGTCTGCAAGGGTGCCTATGATAGTTCTTCCGCTGGTTGCGCCTAAGTCAACCGCAAAGAAACACTTTCTATTCTTCATGATTAATGTAAGATTTTTAGTTTTTCTGCAAAGTTAACTGATTGTTGGCATTGCGCATCTTGTTTTTTGACCTTAATTCATAAGTTTTTGACAATATCTACACATTATTATATTATATATAGGCACGTGGGGGCTGGATGGATGCGCGGGAATGGTATCGGTGGTGCCCTGTTTGACGATTATGGGCGTCGGGTCGTGTCGTGGTGGTGGCTGTGGGCGTGATGAGGGTCGAGAGGCACCTTCGGGTGCTTTTCGCGGTTTTTCCCGCTCTTTTGGCGTGGGTGGAATATGACGCGAAGATTGGCTATAGAGCCACTAAAATCGTGACAAAATGGGCGAAAATGGCCTCTTTTGTCAAAATATGCGAAAAAAATTGCGTTTATTTTCAACTTTTTTGTTGAAATGTTTGGTTTGTGTTGAAAAAAGCTATACCTTTGCATCCGCTTTCGAGAATGAAACACTTCTCCTGAGCGCTGAAGAAAGAGTTCTTTGAAAGATTTAAGATAA
>NZ_NPJL01000010.1:0-1942 GCF_002251325.1 Prevotella sp. P4-67 | reverse complement strand
GGAGGGCACTGAAAAACTACCGTTATTTCCATTTTATCGGCGTGGTCAGGCGTCATTATCGGGCGTTTACGAGGCGTTCTGTCTACGATGTGTGGTGAGAGTAAAAAGCAAAAATCGTCCCCGAAAAGGGCTTGGAACGCTTCCAAACGGCTTTCTCGGGGACGATTTGGCTGATATGTAGGTTTCCCTACGTTTTTCTTACATTATTCTGATAATTCGCTTCAGATTTGCGGCAAAAATGGCCATTGCGCCCTGCAGTTCCATACTGGCGAGTCCGTACGACATGGCTCTGTCGTACCCGAAGACATTCTTTAGCTCTGCGTTTTTGGCTTCTATCATGTACCGCTTACGTTGCAGGTAAACAAACTCGCTGGTCTTCTCGTATTCCATCTGCTTCTTATGCGTATTTGCCAACACCCTGACGCTATAGGTCTTCTTCTTGGCTCCCAGTTTGTAGCACCCTTCCCTTAGCGGACAGACCTTGCACCTCTCCACATCGAAACTGAAGACGATAACGGGGTTATGGTATTTTCCTGGGACATTGGTCTTCTGCTGCGGTTTTGACCTGGAAACGGCCATGTGTCCGGCCGGACAGACGAACATTCCGGCATCCTTGTTATAGTCGAAGGTAGCGCCCTTCCTTGTACCGTTGCTGATGACAGGGTTGAGTGGTGAACAGAGTTTTATATCCTTGTTTTCATTTTCGTTTTTATCATTTATCATATCCAGATTTGCCTTTGACGAGTAGGCTGTGTCGCCGATGATGGTGTCTATCTCAACTCCGTTTTCCTCGGTCTTCTCGACGAGCCGTTCCAGCATCTTTCCGTCATCAGCCTCGCCGGAGGTGACATCTGCCGCCACGATGATACGCTCTTCGCTCATGACCAGATGGGTCTTGTAGCCGAAGAAGCTGCGCGACTTGGTCTTGTGCCCGATACGGGCGTCGGGATCCTTGGATGTTACGTACCGGATTTTGGCGTCGGCGATGATCTCCTTGAGCAGGTTCAGACGCTCCGACACGGCCGGCATGGCGACCAGCGGAGGGGCAGCCTCGACGGCGGCCACATAGTCGACCGCCGTGGACAGTACCACCGGGAACTTCTTCTTTTCGGACAATCCGTGCAAGTCAGGCAATTCAGGCAGCTTGAAACTTTCATTGATGGAGTGTACAATCCGTGTGGTCTGTTCCATCTGGTATGTCAGATAGTCGGTGGCGTTGACGGAATTTGACCTTGACAGCGAATGGGTGGCATCTACGAAGAAGCGCTTCGACTGTATGATGCCCTTCTCCAGCGCGACGCATACGGTCTTCTTGATCAGCATGTCCATTATCTTCGTATCCTTCAGCCGCTGCCTGCGGAACTTCGACAGCAGGCTCGGGTCTATCAGGTTCGTCTCCTCGGGGCATAGGCCGAGGAAATACTTGAATGAAAGGTCGGTCAATGTGCGCTTTACTACATCCACATCCGAGATACTGTAGATGGTCTTCAGGAGGAGATACTTGAACATGCGTATCGGGTCCTCTGCCATACGGCCGTTGTAGGAACAATACTTGTCCTTGAGCTCGTCATAGACGAAACTGAAATCCACGAGTTCAGTAATTGAACGCAGAAGATGGTCCTGCGGGACTAACAGGTCATACAACTCCGAATAATTGCTGAATTTTATTTGCTTTTGCTGCTGTAACATATGCCTTTATTTTATGTAAAGATACGAAAAAATATTGACATATGCAACTATTTACCCATCTATTATCCAGCTATTTGTAGGGGATGGGGGACTTTTTTTATGACCAAAACGGAAAATGCTTACGATTTGTAACTTCTCTTTCTGCAAATCGCCTAAAATAAGGCTAAAATAGACAGATAATAAAGGGTAAAACAGCTGTTTCTCCGTCATCAACTTTCAATTTGATAGTGGGTTTTAGTTTTTCAGTGCCCTC
>NZ_NPJL01000001.1:0-18048 GCF_002251325.1 Prevotella sp. P4-67 | reverse complement strand
TTATCTTAAATCTTTCAAAGAACTCTTTCTTCAGCGCTCAGGAGAAGTGTTTCATTCTCGAAAGCGGATGCAAAGGTATAGCTTTTTTCAACACAAACCAAACATTTCAACAAAAAAGTTGAAAATATTTTTCACCTATTGATTTATATCAACCGAAATGATGACCCTGGGGACTATATACATTATTATATATTATACCCATGAAGACTCCTTTCACATCATGACGATTTCCAGCCCGATTGCCAGATGCCTCCTGCTTCTTCCACATGGATAAGGTTGGAATGGGGCCACCTTTGTGGGAATTTTCGTTGGCGTTTTTCGTTGGAGTCTTTCGCTGACATGTTGGCAGGATGCGTATTTTTGGGGAATTTGCGGCGCGCATTAGATATTTGGAAGCATGAAACCGTAATTGCAAGTTCTGCTACCAGCAATTCAAACTTGGAAACGAAAGAAATGACCATCTTGGGGAAGTAACGCCAATCTGCCATCAAACAGGAATAAGTTGTCTTGTAAATTCTTTCCAACTCGTACCAGTATTTCTTTTGGTATCTTGCCCCCTACCCGCACTTGGACATAGTCCGCCATATCCCGAACACTCCCGGAAGCAATCTGCCCAAAGCCGAGACCCACATAAATTGAAATCCGATTGAATCCCGATGACCGAAAAAGTCAAATATCCATCGCAAATGATTGTCTATATGGCGAATTATCTTTACCTTTGCCGCCATAAGTATTATGAGTTTTATGTTATCACGCATCATCCATATCCTGAGCAAGCCGCTGACCGGAGGCAACCAGCTCTATTTTCTGCTGATGTACCTGCTGGGACTGACAGGTATCATCTGCGAGCCGTGGAACGGCAGCCGCTTCTGGATGAGTTTCGAACTGTTTTCCGACCTTTACCTCTTCTGCGCCCTGCTGCGACTGATGCCCGAAAGATACAGACACTGCCTGCGCCTCGCCACAGCCACATTCTTCTACCTGCTGTCTGCTGTAGACATGGCGTGCTACGTAAGACTGGGCATGCCCATCACCCCGATGCTGCTGCAGCTGGCACTGCAAAGCAATACCAGAGAGGCTGGCGAAGCGCTGTCGTCGTATCTCGACGCGGCAATGCTGTGGTCGCCATTAGGGCTGGTCATCATCCAGATGATGGCGGGCATGGCGCTGCTTGCCCGAGAGCAGACCATCATGGGCAAAGCCATGCGCACAGGGATATGGCGCAACCGACACATGATTTACGCCGCACAGACAGCCATTATCGTCATGTTTGCCATCGGGTTCATATCCAGTCTGGAGAACAAGGAGTATATGTATTGCCGCATCATCTGCCAGTATAGCGAACTGGAAACGCAGCAGCGGAAAGACTTCAGACAGAAGACCAATTACTATCTGCCCATATACCGCATGGCGTTTGCCGTCAGCGAGACCCACCGGCTGCGCGACGAGATAAGACTCTTTGAAGAGAGTCTGAACAAGGCGCGGATAGACTCGGTCACCCACCTCTCCCCACATATCATCCTGATTATCGGAGAAAGCTACAACCGCCACCACAGCCAACTCTACGGCTACGACAAGCCCACCACGCCCCGGCAGACGGCACGGAAGAACGCCGGCGAGCTCATCGTGTTTGGCGACATGACAAGTGCTTGGAATACCACCTGCGAGTCGCTCAAGGAGATGCTGTCCACCCAATGTGCAGGCCAACCGGGGACATGGGCATCAGCCCCACCCTTCCCGCTTCTGTTCAGGATGGCCGGCTACCACACCTCGTTCTTCAGCAACCAGTATATGGTGAAGCGCAGCGGATTCAGCGACTTCATCGAAGACGCCTTCTTCAACAATCCCCCCATCAGCCGACGCCTGTTTGACACGCGCAACGAGTCTACCCACGACTACGACATGGCGCTGACCGATGACTACAAGCGATGCCTGACGAGACATCCCTACACACTGGACATCTTCCACTTCTTAGGACTTCACGCCGACTTCAAGAAGCGTTATCCCGCCGACTTCGGCATCTTCGACGCCAAAGACTACGACCGCGCCGACCTCACGGAGCAACAGCGCGAGATACTTGCCCACTACGACAACGCCATCGTCTACAACGACATGGTCATCGACTCCATCCTGAAGCTCTACGAGGATGAAGACGCCATCGCCATATTCGTCGCCGACCACGGAGAGCGCATCTTCGACAACTCTACAGAATGGGGACGTAACCTTACATGGGACCGCAACGACATCAGACAGCAGTTTGACATCCCCTTCTGGATATGGGCGTCGCCGTCCTATCGCTCCAACCGCAAGCAGCAGTGGGAGCAGATACGCTCCTGCCGCAACAGACGGGGAATGACCGACACGATAGCGCAGCTACTGCTACACCTCGCCGGCATACACAGCCCCTGGTACTATCCCCAATACGACATACTGCACAACGACTACGACAACAGCCGCAAGCGCATCATCCGCGGCGAGCGCGACTACGACCGCATCATGCTCGCACCATGACTGGGGCAACGCATTGCCTGCCCTAAGACTTCCCCCATACACTCCTCCTAACGACAAACCCAGGACAGAGGCGCTGCATGCCTCTACCCTGGGTTTGTTGACGCAACTCCCTTACCTTTGGTGACCTCCAGTCCAGAGTTGCTTGAGATGAACAGCCTTCTGACGGCTTATCTTACTACCACTTTCTTACCATTCTTGATGTAGACGCCACGCTGGAGACGAGCGTTGGCATCTTGCTTGACGCCGTCGAGCGAATAGACGCCCTGGGGTGTATCGACCGTGGTTTCGATGATGTCGATACCGGTAGGCATTGAGACTACAGCCTCAACGGGAGCCGACTCGGAACCGTCGCCATAACGTGCCGTAACCTGGTAGACATGGTCGGCGCCGTCGCACTGAGCCTCACGGTCCTCACTTGCCGTGGTGGCAGCCGTAGCCAGTGGCTTGCCGTCGCGGTAGATGACATACTCCACAAACGTGCAGCCCTTGGAGGCGAAGGTAGCATCATCGACCAGGAAGAGGTATGGCGCCGAAGAGTATCCGATGCCCGATGGGCTCACCTCGAGCTTGGTATTGTGACGGATGGCGAAGTAGCGCGCGCCCTCAGGCAACTCGAAGCTCACCTCATCCCACTTGCTGTTGCTTACAGTCTTCTCTGCCACGAGCCGGAACTGGTCGTGCGCCGCTGTAGTCGTACTATAGAGCACCTGGTAGGTCTCCGGGTTGGAGGCACTGATGTTGTTGACTCTGAACATGACGGTCTGATCCTTGCCCGTGAGCTCCGGACTAATCATCCAGTTGTCGGCTGCCAGCGGAGTAAGCTCGCCCGTCGCCTTGCGATTATAGCTGTACACCGAGGCCATAGCGTTGCTTCCGCTATAAGGCTTTGCCGTGGGATTTGCCACCGTGATGTCCTCGCCGCCATAGTTGGCAGGCGTCCATACGATATAGGCAAACGGCGTCTTTTCATTGTCATAGTAAAGACCTTGGTCGTCGAAGTAACCATAGGTGGCTCCCTTGTCGCCGTCATGGAAACTCCAGTCGCCGGCGTTGTCTACGCTCCATGAGTTGTAGTCCTCAAAGTCATCGGTCATGCGGTCTACCTTAGCCACGGCAGTCCACGACAGCGACACCTTGCCCTGTGCGTCCACCAGAGCCTTGAGCCCGGTCGGAGCAGGCTGATGCGCATCGACAGCCGTCAGTTCCACGCTACCATCTGCGGTGACGGCATCCTTGCCCTCACCCGCCTTGAGCGTAGCGGTCAGCGTGACGGCGTTGCCCTTGACGAGCACACTCGGCGTATAGGCGATGTCATACGTGGCAGTCTGCATCAGCGCCAGCGACTCGCCCCCGACGGTCTTCACCTCGGTGTCGCCCGCGGTGAGTGTCAGCGTATAAGCTCCTATGGCGTTGCCGTAATTGGTCACAGCCACCTTGACCGTGCCCGCTTTGCCCTTGCGCATCTTGGCAGGAGCCGACACGCTTACGGTGATACTCGTCGGCGTCTCGTCGGCCACCACGAAGTTGTCGATATACAGATGCTGGTTCCTGTAGCTGCGCTTCGACTGGTCGAAAGCCACACCCACGCGTATCCACTTCTGACCCTTGTAGGCACTCAGGTCATAAGAGCGCGACACCCATTTGCCTGCATCGGCATAACCATCAAGGCTCTCGGTGGCGAGATACTCTCTGGTGCCGTCGGCCTTGATGACCAGCGGACGCACACTACCCTCCTTCGAGTCGGTCTTCTGACTATACATGAACATCGGTTTCTCTGCCGTGCCCAGAGTTATCTTTCCTGATACCAGAGCGACCACGTCCTCATAATAAGTCTTAATGTCGGCACAGCCGCCGTCACCGTTGGCGTCTTCGTCGGTAGAGTAAGACACACCGGCATACTGGTTCTGATATCCCCAGCCTTCTCCTTCGGCAGCCCAGAAGCCATAGGCATTGCCCGCCTTGGCAAAGGTCTCCTTGAGGGGCAGCGTGTAGGGAGCGCCCACCACGAGAGGCGCCGCGAAGCTATAGCCGCTTACGCCGGTGGCGTTGCTTGCCGACACAGCGAGCTGCAGCAACTGCTGGTCGCCGCTGTTGACGTCGACAGCCACAGGCACCTCGGTAGCACCCGTTGTCGTAGCTACCATGCGACTTGCCGTGGCGGCATCCTTCATCTCATAGAGATTGTATTTCACCTTGTCGGCGAAGAACACTCCGCCGTGCTCGGCCTTGGAGGATTCCCATGCCACCTTGAGGTTCTTGCCCACCGGTTCGGCGGTAACTCCGGCAGGAGCCGTGGGGCCGTCGAGACCTATCCAGCCGCTCACCACAGTCTTCTCGCCATTGCCGTCGGCGTTGTAGGGTATCAGCGTATAGGTGTGGTTGGCAGGCTTGGTGCCCGCATTCTCGATGGTGTAGGTAGCGGTCTTGCCCACCTGCACACTGGTGATATCTGCCAGTTCGGCGTCGGCCTCCATCACCTTCACGCCGCTGAGCTTGGTCAGCGCACTGCCGTCGGTGGCCTTGTCGGGAGCCTTGAAACTCAGGGTTGCCTTGACTGCGCCCGTAGCATCGGGAGTGAGCACCACCTCGGTCACAGCGGCAGGAGGCAGCGCGCCCTGCTTCTTCACCGAGATGTCGTCGAGGTAGAGTATCATGTTGTCGGCATCGCTCACGGCATGGAAACCGATATAGTAGTCGCCGTCGGCAGCTGGGGTCAGCGTCTGCGTGTATTCCTGATATTCGGTATTGCTGATATCGGTCCTTGCCATCAGCGTCTGGGTCATGCCCGCAGCCGTGGCGGCGGTGCCGTATTTCACCTCTAAGCGCTCAGGCGTCCTCGCCCAATGCGCGCGTACCTTATATTTAACTATATACGTATCGCCACCGGTCAACTTGAGCACGGGAGTAATGAGCCAGTCGTCGGCATCGTGGTCTTCATCACAGCCGTAGCCCGCACAGTGGTCGGGGAAATCGGGTCCGTAAGGACTGTCGCCACTCTTGAAGAGGTAGTTCCACACTCCCCAGTCGAGATAACTTGATTGTGCGCGGTCGCCATTGCTGTCGACGACGGTAAACTGGTTGAAATCTGCCTCCTTGTCAAAGTTGCACTCCCAGCCTTTGCAAGTATCCGCCGACTTCTTCACCGAGATGTCGTCGAGATAGAGTATCATGTTGTCGGCATCGCTCACAGCGTGAAAACCTATATAATAGGTGCCGTCGGCCACGGGAGTGAGCTCCTGGCTGTACTCTATATACTCGGCATTGGTAATGTCTGTTCTTGCCATCAGCGTCTGGGTCATACCCGCAGCCGTGGCGGCGGTGCCATACTTCACCTCCAAGCGCTCAGGCATCGCCGAGCGGTGCGCGCGCACCTTGTATGTCACCTTGTAAGTATTGCCTGCCTTCAGTGCCAGCGCCGGCGTGATGAGCCAGTCGTCGGCATCGTGGTCTTCGTCACTGGTGTAGCCCGCACAGTGGTCAGGGTAATCAGGGCCATAGGGGCCTTCACCTGTCTTGAAGAGATAGTTCCATGTGCCCCAGTCAAAATAACTCGACGAAAAACGGTCATTGTTGCTGTCGATGACGGTAAACTGGCTGAAATCAGCCTCCTTGTCAAACTTGCACTCCCAGTCGGGCGTAATCGGCAGGGTCGCAGCCTTCTGCACGACCGTCCCCTCGCCTCCCCGAGCCTTGGCCACACGGACAAATCTCTCCGATGGCGCCATCTTGGCAGCCTTGCGTGTCGTGGTGCGTTTGACAACAGCCTCCTGTGCCTGCGCCGTTACCAAGGCGAGGCACACCGCCAGAGCGGTGATAAAGTAGCTTTTTCTCATAAGCGTTGTTTTGTTGATTAGTAAAACAATTTGCGGTGTTCTTATCCGCTTGCGCAAACGCAGCAATTACTCAGGCGTAGCGTACTTTGCTTTAGACAGATTCTCCAACCACATTTCTCGTCACAAATATAGAAAAAGATGCGGTTACAACAGCCCTCCTTGCCAATAATCTGCAACCAAATATCAAAAATATAAGTTATTTGCGTGTTTTTCTTCGTTTTTGTGACTTTTATCAATACTTTTCTATGGTTTTATCACCATTTCTATGATTTTGCTTACGAATTATAATTCCGCAGCGACTCACTCTACCCGCCTGGCCATCCTCTCGGCTCTGACGGGGCTGTCCCCGGAGACTGGGTATAGGCTCAGCAGCCTCAACCCAGCCCGCTGCAGCCTCAACCCAGCCATCTGCAGCGCCATTACTGCAGTGCCGCCTCCCGACGCCGCATATTCGGGAAGAACCGCAGCACCAGATAGAGCGTGGCTACGAGTCCTATCAGCGCACCGGCATACCCTATGCCGCAGAGCGAGGTATGGTCTACGACCACGCCACCAAGATAGGCGCCACAGCCGATGCCCAGATTGAAGATACCCGAGAAGATAGACATGGCAATCGACGTCGCCTCCTTGGGCGCAAAGCGGATGGTGTTGTCCTGGCAGGCTATGTTGAACGCCGTGGCCATGGCGCCCCACACGATGCACACGCCGAAGATGGCTATGATATCCATGGCAGCCGCCTGCATCAACAGCAGACACAGCGCCGGGCCCAGCGTGACCACAGCCATGAACCTCCGTCTGCCCGACATATAATACTTGGAGAATGCGATGCTGCCCAGCATGCCCGAGGCGCCAAAGACGATGAGCACCATCGTCACCACGTCGGGCGACAGGCCTGCCACCTGACCCAGGAAGGGCTCGATGTAGCTGTAGCCCGTATAGTGAGTGGTGGCAAAGAGCAGCGCCAGCACAAAGAGGCCCAGCAGCACGCGATTGTGGAGCAACGCCGGAATCTTGGCAAACGAGAACTTGCCGCGGCTCTGCAACCGGGGAAATACGGCGGCGATGAAGACGAATATCAGAGCCGAGATGACGGCGATACTCAGAAACGTCATGCGCCAGCCCACGTACAGTCCCACCACGCGGCCTATGGGCAGACCTACGACCATAGCCACCGACGACCCCGTGGCCATCGTGCTCAGTCCCAGTGCGCTTCGGCCGTCGGGCACCGTGCGGACAGCCAGCGGAGGGGCTATCGACCAGAATATCGAATGGGCACACGCCACACCAATGCGCGAGAGCATCAGCGTGTAATAGCCCTCGGCGAGCGCCGATGCCACATGGCTCACCACAAAGAGGGCGATGATGGCGAGCAGCAGCCGCTTGAGCTCCACCGTAGACACCATCACCATGAGGGGCAGCGACATGAGCGCCACCACCCACGCATAGACCGACACCAGCAGTCCTGCCCGCACCTCGCTGATGTGCAGGTCGGCGGCAATGTCGCTGAGCAGACCTATGGGCATAAACTCTGATGTATTGAACACAAAGACGGCGAAGGTCAACCCCACCAGGGGCAACCACCGGGCTATCGTTTTCTCCTTGGGCATGATATATATTAAATAGGTGTTATCCTTTGCGGCTGCAAAATTACAAAAAGGCGGCCAATCCATCATTTCCCGCACGAAGTTTCATAGCATTGTCGCGCCAATTATTGACATACCGCAAGCCGGAGGCACCCGCAGCGACACAGAGGGGGCTGCGGCTGGCTCGTAACATAAGTCACGAAGCCGCGTAACATAAGGTACGAGAGCACGTATCATAAGGCACGTGAGCTCGTGCCTTATGATACGAGCCGATGGAGGTCATCTCGGCGATTGCGAAGGTCATCTCGGCGATTGTGAAGGTCATCACGGCTGACGTGGAGGTCATCACCCTGTAGACAGATATAGACGCAGCGAGCCCCACCCTATCTGTTCCCGGCATGGGAACGGTGTAGGGCGGGGCTCGGTGTATTGGGGGGATGGCGAGGACTGTCGGTGCAACTGCGAGGATAGCCTGCGCTTTGGCGGGGATGGTTGGCGCTGTGGCGGAGATCGTTGGCGCTGTGGCGGAGACAGTCAGTGCTATCTCTTAGTCAGCCAGGCACTTGTCGAGGCGGGCGATGATGGAGCGCTTATCCATCTTCTGACCGATGAAGACGAGCTTCTGCATGCGGTCGCCATACTGCTCGTCCCAGTCGCGGCGCAGCCCAGGCTCGCGATCCATCAGTTCGCTCAGCTGGTCTTCGGGCATGGTGGCATACCACTGTCCGGCATTCTTGAGACCCATCTGGCGGCCTGCCTGCTCGAAGAGGTAGCACACGTCGGGCTCGTCGGCAAACCAGCACATGCCCTTGCAGCGGATGACGCCCTTGGGCCAGAAGCGGGCGACAAACTCGTCGAAGCGCGCAAGGTCGAGCGGACGGCGGCGGTAATAGACAAAGGTGCCTATACCGTACTCCTCGACCTCGCCATGCTCATGGTCGTGATGGTGGTGATGGCAGTGGCCGTGGTCGTCGTGGTCATGATGGTCGTGGTCACAGTGCTCGTGCTCGTCATCATGATGATGCTCATCGTGGTCGTGGTGCTCGTGCTCGTCATCGTGATGATGGTGCTCCTCCTCTGCCTCTTCGTCATCGTCGGGCTCACCGTGGTGGTGCTCTATCTGGTCTATCCACGCGGCAGAGGTCGCTACGTCGTCGAAATTGAAGCGGCGGGTGTCGAGGATGCGCTCAAGCTCGATGTCGCCATAGTCGCAAGGTATGATTTCGGCCTTGGGCTGGATGGCGCGGATAATCTGGGTGACATGGTCGAGCTCCGAGGGAGTCACCTCTGAAGCCTTGTTGAGCAGGATGATATTGCAGAACTCGAGCTGCTGGATGACGAGGTTCTCGAGGTCGTCTTCTTCGAGATTACCACGCTGCAGATTGTCGCCATTGCCAAACTCGTCTTTCATGCGCAGGGCGTCGACCACCGTCACGATGCAGTCGAGCCGGGCTATGCCACCCTTGATATACTGCGGTCCCATCGAGGGGATGGAGCAGATGGTCTGTGCGATTGGGGCGGGCTCGCAGATGCCGCTTGCCTCGATGACGATGTAGTCGAAGCGCCCCATCTCTATGATTTCGCGTATCTGCTCGACCAGGTCCATCTTGAGCGTGCAGCAGATGCAGCCATTCTGCAGAGCCACGAGGCTGTCGTCCTTCTTGTTGACCACTCCGCCCTGCTGTATGAGGTCGGCGTCGATGTTTACCTCACCGATATCGTTGACGATGACGGCAAACTTGATGCCCTTCTTATTGGCGAGAATTTTGTTGACCAATGTGGTCTTGCCGCTACCAAGATAGCCCGTGAGCAGCAGAACGGGTATTTGCTTTATACTCATAATATATATATGTATAGTTGGTGTCTCTACGGGCAGAGGGTGCAAAATTGATACCAAACCGGGCTTTCGGCGCCGCTTTTTTTGACATTCCGCTCTCTGCGCCATGCTCCCGCCTTGCGGGGATGGCTGCGAGGGCTGGCGCGAGGGCCGAGGAGGACAGCACGACAATCGCCGAAACCGACAAAAGCCCCTTGGCAGTAGGCGCGACTTTCGTAATAAATGATAAAAATAAGGGCGGGGTCGCAAATAATAACAAAAAAAGTAGTGCAGACGAATAAATCTTCTTATATTTGCAATGTGGTGGCATGCTCTTTGCAGTCACCATAGTATAAACCATAAAACAGACGATTATGAACATTAACGATTTAGAAGAAAAGATCAGACAGAGTGAGAGCATGTCACTCTCGGCAGCGTTCCCGATACTGATGCGCAAGGTATACCTATGGATGGCGATGGCGCTTGCCATCAGCGGCCTCACCGCCTACAGCGTAGCGATGTCGCCAGGACTGATACAGCTGATATACAGCAGCCAGCTGGGCATATGGGCCATCATCATCGCCGAACTGGTGCTGGTATGGAAGATATCCAACAGCGTGAACAAGGAAAACCGCTCTCTGGCAACCACCACACTGATGTTTATCATCTTCTCGGCACTCAACGGACTTACCCTCTCATCCATCTTCGTACTCTTTGCCCCCGCAGCCATCATCAAGACCTTTGCCGTCACCGCCGGCACATTCGGCGTCATGGCAGCCTACGGCTACTTTACCAGCCGTGACCTGACCAAGATAGGCGGACTGCTCTTCATGGCGCTGATAGGCGTCATCATCGCCAGCGTGGTCAACATGTTCCTGCACAGTTCGGGTCTGGACCTGGTGGTAAGCATCATCGGCGTGCTGGTCTTCGTGGGCCTCACCGCATGGGACAGCCAGCAAATCAAGATGAGCCTTGCCATGGCTCCCGACTTGGGAGAGACCAGCCAGAAGTTGGCAGTGACAGGCGCGCTGAGCCTCTACCTCGACTTTGTCAACCTGTTCCTCTACCTGCTGCGCTTCTTCGGCGGCAACCGCGACTGATGCGAGGATAGGCTTCATCGTGAAAATACAGGCCAAGGATATTAAACCTTGGCCTTTTTATTGCGTCAGAGACATAGATTATCGTTATAATTTTAGAGAAAATGAACAAATCAAAAATCATTGCCGTCCTGGCATGCGGCGTCATGCTCAGCAGCTGCGGCACTTCAGGTAACACCAACACACAGACCAACACCCAGACCAACAGTCACCAGAGCGTGCTGGGGTCTATCATCAGCGCTGCCACCAACGGACAGACGCTGGGCAACACCATCAAGAGCATCTTGGGTACCGACAAGCCCCGCGAGCGCGACCTCATCGGCACATGGCACTACAGACAGCCCGGCGTGGCATTCACCACCGAAAATCTGCTCGCCAAGGCTGGAGGCGAGACCATCGCCACCGAAATCAAGGAGAAACTGAGCAATACCTACACCAAGGTGGGCATCAACAGCCAGAACACCTATCTCACCATCAACAGCGACAAGACCTTCAGCGGCAAGATAGACGGCAAGCCCATCAGCGGCCAGTGGTCCTACACACAGGAAGACCAGAAGCTGGTGCTTAAGACCCTGCTCTTCAGCCTCAACGTATATGCCAAGAAGACCACGGGCGGCATGAGCTTCCTGATGGAGTCGAAGAAGTTGCTCAACCTCTTCCAGACCCTTGCAGCGATGAGCGGCAACAGCACCCTGCAGACCATGGGCGATCTGAGCAAGAACTACGACGGTGTGCGCATCGGTCTGGACACCCACAAGTAATACAGCTATGTAGACTACCACGACTATAACCACACCCATCTCCCACAGAGAGGCGGTGTGGCTTTTTGTTTTATCACACACAACGACTATGACTATGATGAAGACTATAGGACTCTGGTTCAGGATAGTGCGCCCGCAGACACTTGCTGCCTCGCTCTGTCCGGTCATGGCGGCGCTGATAGCCATGCCGTCGCCCGTCACCTCGGCCACCGTGGCTGCGGTGACCATCGTCTGCGCGCTGGCGCTGCAGATACTGTCCAACCTTATCAACGACTACTACGACTTCGTGCGGGGTACCGACCAGAAAGGCCGTGCCGGCTTCAAGCGCGCGCTGGCTGAAGGTGAGGTGAGCAAGCGGCAGATGCAGTGGGCCTGCCTTACGGCACTGGCGGTAAGCGTGGGTTGCGGTCTCTTCCTGGTCGTCCACGGCGGTTGGGTAATCCTCGCCATCGGCGTCTCGGCCCTGCTCTTCGCCTGGCTCTATACTGCCACGAGCCACTCGCTGTCGTATCTGGGCGTGGCAGACATATTCGTATTTCTCTACTACGGCGTGATAGCCTCGTCAGGCACATACTATCTGCAGACGGGGCAGTTTGCGTGGTCGGTATGGTGTGCTGGAGGCGTGAGCGGACTCATCTCGATGTGTGTGCTGCTCATCAACAATCTGCGCGACATGGACAGCGACCGACTCGTGGGCAAGCGCACTTTCCCCGTGAGGTTCGGGCGCCGCGCAGCCCTGTGCCTGATGGGCACCGTGGTGGCTCTGATGCCCGTGCTCGCCTATCTGGCTCTGGGCTGGAGCCTCGCCATGCTGGTGGTCGTCCCTGCCGCAGCCCTCTTCGCCGCCACCCTCCGCGCCAAGGGCGCCACCTACAACAAGCTGCTGATGGCTGCCGGCATCATCAATATAATATATGTAGTGCTGATGGCGGTATAACGACAAGGAAGCGGTGGGGAACGAGGCAATATACATCATTTACTGTATATTGCACAACTTTGCGCAAGCCTGGCGACCCACCCATCGCCCATCGCCGCAGCCCACGCCCCCCGTCATCACCACCAAGCAAACCATCTGATTTACCAACACTTACGTCCCTTACCACCCGCATCGCATCCGTCAATGCCTACAGCCCGACGGTCATGAATGGGAGTGTGTATATAATGCAAATTATTGTATAAATATACAGCACAGGCGTATTTTTATACATTTTTCTTTGGCGAATATGCATCTTTTGTGTAATTTTGCACCCGTAAATGTATAAATATACACATCATGAAAGGAAAGAAAGACCGTATCGAGGCTCTCAAGATGCTCATCTCCAGCAAGGAGTTCTGCAGCCAGGAAGACATCCTCACCGAACTGATTAGAGAGGGCTTCGAGGTGACCCAAGCCACGCTGAGCCGCGACATGAAACTGCTCAAGATAGCCAAGGCATCGAGCATGAACGGCAAGTATGTCTACGTATTGCCCAACGAGACCATGTACAAGCGCGTCACCCGTCCCAAGACCGCCAAGCAGATGCTCCAGGCGCCTGGTTTCGTGTCGATACAATACTCCAACAACATCGCCGTCATCAAGACACGGCCTGGCTACGCCAGCGCGATAGCCTACAACATAGACAACAGTAACATCATAGAGATATTGGGAACCATTGCCGGCGACGACACCATCGTCACCATCCTCGCCGAGGGCGCCGACCGCGGCAGGCTGGAGCGCAAGCTGATGCAGGTAATCCCCAATCTGATATAAACCAAGAAGAGAAGAATGGAAGAAATCAAGGTAATGGTGGCCGACGCCTCGCACGAGAAATACGTGGACACCATCTTACAGACCATTGCCGACGCCGCCAAGGTAAGAGGAACGGGCATCGCCAAGCGTACGCACGAGTATCTTACCACCAAGATGAAGGAGGCCAAAGCCGTCATAGCCCTCTCGGGCGACCGCTTTGCCGGCTTCAGTTATATAGAGACATGGGGCAACAAGCAGTATGTGACCACGTCGGGACTGATAGTACACCCCGACTTCCGCAAGCACGGCGTGGCCAAGCGCATCAAGGACCTCACCTTCACCCTCGCCCGCACCCGCTGGCCCCACGCCAAGATATTCAGCCTTACGAGCGGAGCCGCCGTGATGACGATGAACACGCAGTTGGGCTACCAGCCTGTGACCTTTGCCGACCTCACCGACGACGAAGCCTTCTGGCGCGGATGCGAAGGCTGCATCAACGTAGACGTGCTCAAGCGCACCGGGCGCAAATACTGCATCTGCACCGCCATGCTCTACGACCCCGAGGAGCACCTGCCCGCCAAGCTGCCGCAGGAGGTAATCGAGAGAATCAACAAGATAGACAAGAGAAACCAAGAACAGAACTAATAAAACACCAATCATTATGAGCAAGAAGAAAGTAGTAGTAGCCTTTTCGGGCGGTCTCGACACCTCGTACACCGTCATGAAACTTACTGAAGAAGGTTATGACGTGTATGCCGCCTGTGCCAACACCGGCGGATTCAGTGCCGCACAGCTCAAGGAGAATGAAGCCAACGCCTACAAGTTGGGCGCTGTAAAATATGTGACCCTCGACGTGACCCAGGAGTACTACGAGAAGAGTCTGAAGTACATGATTTACGGCAACGTGATGCGCAACAACTGCTACCCCATCAGCGTATCGTCGGAGCGCATCTTCCAGGCCATCGCCATAGCCCGCTACGCCAACGAGATAGGTGCCCACGCCATAGCCCACGGCTCTACCGGCGCCGGCAACGACCAGATACGCTTCGACATGACCTTCCTCGTCATGGCACCGGGCGTGGAGATTATCACCCTGACCCGCGACAAGGCGCTCTCACGCCAAGAGGAGGTGGACTACCTCAACGCCCACGGCTACTATGCCGACTTCACCAAGCTCAAGTACTCTTACAACGTGGGTATATGGGGAACCAGCATCTGCGGAGGTGAACTGCTCGACTCTGCACAGGGCTTGCCCGAAGAGGCGTTTCTCAAGCACGTGACCCGCACCGACGAGAGCGAACTGAAGATAACCTTCGAGAAGGGCGAGATAGCCGCCGTCAACGGCGAGAAGTTTGACGACAAGATTGCCGCCATCCAGAAGATTGAGGAGATAGGCGCCGCCTACGCCATAGGCCGCGACTTCAACGTGGGCGACACCATCATCGGCATCAAGGGTCGTGTGGGCTTTGAGGCAGCCGCCCCCAAGCTCATCATCGAGGCCCACCGACTGCTGGAGAAGTACACGCTGAGCAAGTGGCAGCAGTACTGGAAGGAGCAGGTGGCCAACTGGTATGGCATGTTCCTCCACGAGAGCCAGTACCTGGAGCCCGTAATGCCCGACATCGAGGCCATGCTCACCTCTTCGCAGCGCCACGTCAACGGCACCGCCATCCTCAAGCTGCGTCCATTGGGATTTGAGACCGTGGGCGTGGACTCACCCGACGACCTGCTCAAGAGCAAACTCGGCGAGTATGGCGAGATGCAGCACGGATGGACCGCCGACGACGCCAAGGGCTTCATCAAGGTCACCTCGACGCCGCTGCGTGTCTTCTACGGCATCCACCCCGACGAGAAACGATAGCTCTGAACGGGCTGCAAGCTCCACAGAGAACAAGAAAAAGGCCAATGGCTGCAACCATTGTTGTACCCAATCCGTCTATAATGATACAAACCATCTAAACAGACATGACAATGAACAACAAGAAACTGGAAAGAAGCAACAACCGCATGATTGCGGGCGTATGTGCAGGACTTGCCGAATTTTTCGGCATCGACCCTACCGCCATGAGAGTGGCCTACACGCTGCTCACCGTCTTCACCTGCTTCAGCGGAGTATTGGCCTATATCATCATGTGGATTATCATTCCACCCAAAGCCAATTAGCAACATGATAAGAATAGGAATACTGGGAGGAGCCGGCTATACCGCCGGCGAACTCATCCGTCTGCTCATCAACCACCCCGACGCCGATCTGGTCTTTGTCAACAGCAGCAGCAATGCCGGCAATCTGCTCACCGATGTCCATGAGGGACTCTACGGTGAGACCTCCATGCGCTTCACCGACGCGATGCCCTTCGACGAGGTCGACGTGGTGTTCTTCTGCTTCGGCCACGGCAAGAGCCAAGCCTTCCTGCAGGAGCATACCATCCCCGACCATGTGCGAATCATCGACCTGGCGCAAGACTTCCGTATCGCCGCGCCCGACCACGACTATGTCTATGGTCTGCCTGAGCTCAACCGCGAAGCCATCACCACCGCGCGCCATATCGCCAACCCCGGCTGCTTTGCCACGTGCATCCAGCTGGGTCTGCTGCCTGCCGCCAAGATGGGCCTCATCACCAGCGACGTGAGCGTCAATGCCATCACCGGCTCTACCGGTGCCGGCCAGAAGCCCACAGCCACCACCCACTTCTCCTGGCGCAACAACAACCTGAGTATATACAAGGCGTTCAGCCACCAGCATATCGCCGAGATACGCCAGAGCCTCGCCCAGGCACAGGGCCATCTCGAGGCTGCCATCGACTTCATCCCCTACCGCGGCGACTTCGCCCGTGGCATCTTTGCCACCGAGGTGGTGCACACCGATGCCGACATCGAGACCATCGAGGCTGCCTACCGCGACTTCTACCGCGATGCCGCCTTCACTCACTATGTAGACAAGGCGATAGACCTGAAGCAGGTGGTCAATACCAACAAGGCGCTTGTACACTGCGACAAGTATGGCGACAAGCTGCTCATCACCTGCTGCATCGACAATCTGCTCAAGGGTGCCGTGGGACAGGCGGTGCAGAACATGAACCTCATGTTCGGGCTCGACGAGCGCACCGGACTGCGGCTGAAGCCCTCTGCATTCTGATTATACCTTATTATATATATAGCGACTATGAATCTGTTTGATGTATATTCCCTCTCGGACGTGAACATCGTCAAAGGCCGTGGCTGTCATGTCTGGGACGACAAGGGACAGCAATATCTCGACCTCTATGGTGGCCATGCCGTCATCAGCATCGGCCACTGCCACCCACACTACGTGGAGATGATGACAGCCCAGCTCAACAGGCTGGGGTTCTACAGCAACTCGGTCATCAACCGACTGCAGGAGCAACTCGCCGAGCGTCTCGGCAAAGCCTGCGGGAATGACGACTACAGCCTCTTCCTGGTCAACTCGGGCGCCGAAGCCAATGAGAACGCGCTCAAGCTGGCATCGTTCAAGACCGGACGCACCCGCGTGCTCGCTGCCGGCAAGGCCTTCCACGGCCGCACCTCGCTCGCCGTCGAGGTGACCGACATCGCCAAATACAATGCCCCCATCAATGCCAACGGACATACCACCTTCCTGCCCCTCAACGACCTGGAGGCATGGGAAACCGAACTCGCCAAGGGCGACGTGGCTGCCTGCATCATCGAGTGCATCCAGGGCGTGGGCGGACTGAATATGGCTACAGCCGAGTTTGCCCAGGGTCTGCTCGAGGCTTGCCACCGCCACGGCACCATCCTCATCTGCGACGAGATACAGTGTGGCTACGGCCGCAGCGGTAAGTTCTTTGCCCACCAGTGGCTCGGCATACGCCCCGACCTCATCACCGTGGCCAAGGGCATAGGCAACGGCTTCCCCATGTCGGGCGTGCTCATCGCGCCGAGCTTCGAGGCGGTGAAGGGCCAGCTCGGCACCACCTTCGGAGGCAACCACCTGGCATGTACCGCCGCCCTGGCTGTGCTCGACGTCTTCGAGCAGGAGCATCTGGTGGACAATGCCCATGAGGTGGGCGAATATCTGCTCGCCAGACTGCGCGAGCTGCAGCAGGAGTCGCAGCATATCGTCGAGGTGCGTGGCCGCGGACTCATGGCGGGTGCCGTGCTCGACATCCCCCATAGCGAGGTGCGCTCGCGACTCGTGCACGAAGAGCATTGCTTTACCGGTTGCGCCGGCACCAATATCCTACGCATCCTCCCTCCGCTATGCCTCACCCGTGCCGAGGTCGACGACTTCATCGGTCGCCTCGGACGCACACTTGCCAAGTTATAACGATAGCCATCATCGGGGCTGGCGCCATGGGGCGGCAGTCTGGCTGAGGGTCTGCTCAGCCTAAAAGCCCCTCCCCCCAGCCCAGGGTTGAGGGCGAAGACCGCTACCTTGGGTGCAAGTACGACCATTATAGCAACGCTGTAAGTGTTGCGATTAGCCGCAGGCGTTACCCGCACCAGGACAATGGGCGGAACTATATAGGACGGTATTATCAGGTTGAGTATAACGCCTTCGGCTAAACGCAACTCCTACAGAGTTGCCAGGGGAAGCCCCATCCCAACCTTCCCCAAGGGGAAGGAGTTCCACCAAAGGCCCATCCAAAACACCACAAGCCCCATCCCAACCTTCCCCAAGGGGAAAAAACGTCAGCAAACCGCCTCAAACACAGCAGGAATGAACTCCCGCCCCTTGG